>JACMJO010000303.1 GCA_014380605.1 Fimbriimonadaceae bacterium
AAAGCGGGCATCATCAAGCCTGGGATTCCCGTGGTTGTGGGCGAAATGCCGGGTGAAGCCCTCTCGACGATCTTGCGGATTGCCAAGGAACGTGGTTCGGAAGCTTGGGTGTTTGGGCGTGAGATTCTACTTACGGTAGACGCTCCCGGAACCCCCACCCTGCCCTCCCCCTCCCGGCACAGTCGTCCGGCAGGGGGAGGCACGCGTTCTGGCGCATATGTGGTTACAACGCCTCACGGAACTCACGCGGGGCTGGTGCCCGGACTGACGGGGGTTATGCAGCCTCACAACATGGCCCTCGCGGTAGCGGCAATGGATGCGGCAGGGTCGACGAAGACTTTAGGAGGCTTGCACAGGGGTGCGCGAGACGCCTTTGTTCCGGGCAGGATGCAAAGGGTTCACGCCGAGGATCGGGAATGGCTTCTGGATGGAGCCCACAACCGAGAGTCGGCAAAGGCGCTGGCTGAGTCCTTAGTAGCCTCTGGCGATGCTGATAGGCGGATAGTCCTCTTGACAGGAATGGTGCAAGGACATGACCCGGAGCCACTGTATGGAGAATTAGCATCATCGGTGGCAGAAGTCATCTTTGCGCCTATTGACTTCCATCGAGCCGTGCAGCCGGGGCAGTTGATGGAGTTGGCAGGCGGGTTGTTTGCCAAGGCTTTGGCGGCTGAAACACTTGATGGGGCTATCCAAGCGGCAATCTCCGCCACGAGTCCAGACGATCTGATCCTGGTCTCCGGGAGTTTCTACTTGGTTGGAGAAGTCGGCAGGCTATTTGGGCTTGGCGACCGGGAGTAGGGGGATTGTGCGACGGGGGTGTCGCACGTACGGTTTACGTTCGGAAAATGGCGTCGATCACGACTTCCTTGATCTCGGCCTTCGTTCGCAAAATCTTGGCGATTTTCTCCATCTCGATTTTTAGGTCCGGGATATTCGCGCTTCTGATCGCCCTGAGCTGCCCTCGAATGTAGCAAACGCCGTGCATCACGCGGATGTCGGCTTGACTCGTATCAACTCCTCGCCGCCCTAGTTCCGATCGCGCAGTCTTGGTTCCTCGAACATCGTCTTCATTCGCCATGGTATGGGCAGTTTACACGCACGTAAAAGAAAACCCCTCGACGCTATGCGTGCGAGGGGCTCTTTATCGAAAGGACAGGGAAGATTAAACCTTGTCAGCGTCGTTTTCGTTATCGTCTACCGTAATTCGCTGTTGAGGCTTTGATTCCTCGATCGCAGGCTTTACTGGACCTCCTGGAATAGAACCAACTTCGCCGGCTACCCTCTGAAGGTCCTCCGAAAGAGAACCCTTCTTCGATGTGTAGATTGCAAAGGCGAGCAATGCGAGAGCGATTCCAGTGATGACGCACAGGACCGTATTGTTGAATGGCCTGATGATAATCGGAGCCAACAGCAGGGCGACCAAGTTCATAACCTTGATCAGGGGGTTAAGAGCAGGACCAGCGGTGTCCTTGAAAGGATCCCCGACGGTGTCGCAGACGATTGCCGCCTTGTGAGCTTCCGTCCCCTTGCCGCCATAAAGCCCATCTTCGATGAGTTTCTTGGCGTTATCCCACATGCCGCCCGAGTTGGCGAGAAGCACAGCCATAAGCTGGCCGCTCACAATTGCTCCGGCTAAGAATCCTCCCAGAGCCTGGGCGCCGGTCAGGTTGTACAGTTCGCCACCCACATTGACTGGGGCCTTTCCAATCGAGAAGCCAAAGGCAACTGCGACAGGAAGTGCAATGGCAAGGATTCCAGGGCTGAGAAGCTCCTTCTGAGCCGCCGCCGTGACGATGCCGACGCAAGCGCCATAGTCGGGCTTGCTGGTGCCTTCCATGATTCCTGGATCGTTGCGGAACTGCCTTCGCACCTCATTGATCAGTTGGAAGGCCGCTCGGCCAACCGCGTTGATCGTTGAAGCAGAGAACAGGTACGGCGCGGCCGCACCAATCAATAGGCCAAGGAAGATCTCGGGAAGGTCGAGCCTTAGCCCTAACTGCCCAAGCTTTGCATCCTCCAAGTAGGAGTGGAACAACGCAACCGCGGCAACAACTGCCGTCGCGATTGCAAAGCCCTTCGTCAGAGCCTTGGTCGTATTTCCAGCGGCGTCTAGCCTTTGGACAGCCTTGCTTCCGTACTCGTTGCCATGGCCGTCGCCAGACATCTCGAAGACGCCTTGTGCATTGTCCGAGATTGGGCCAAAGGTATCCATCGCCAAGACGTAGCCGGTCGTGGTGAGGAGGCCAAGGCCAACCAACGCAACTCCGTAGAAGCTGAGGATATATCCACCATAAAGGGCTGGTGGGAAGAAGAAGAGGGGAGCCATGAGGGCGACCACAATTCCAAACACCATGAACACGCTGGACTCAGCCGCATAGGCGAAACCTTGGATGATCATCGGCGCAGGTCCAGCACTGGAGACTCCGGCGACTTCTTTGACTGGCTTCTTGTGGGTGGATACGTAGTAGTCGGTGAGCCATTCGATGATGAAGGCCATGATCAAGCCGAAGAAGATCGCGGCAAAGAACATGTACCAGGGCACCACCTTCTGCTCGTATGTCATGACCTGGCCTGATTCACGAGTTGGGGTTCGGGTCTGAGGGTCCGTCTCCATTTTTTCGAAGAGGGCCTTCATGGCGGTAGGGGTCTCCTTGAAGAACCCAATGCCTGTGGCGGCGGTAAATGCGGAAATCTCCGCTGGCACGCCGAACCGAATTTCTCCATTCTCCTTAGCGAAGAGAATCGGAAGGACGGGGTCGCCGACAACTTCTTGCTTCATCGAGGGGTTCGGATTGGCCGTCATCGACTTCTTCAGACCGTCGACATCGCCGGTCATCGTGAATCGGCTAGTCTCGATCGCCGGAGTGGGTCCGGCCTGAGTGATGGTTTCCTTAACTTGGACCACCTTGTACTTGCCGGAGTTGAGGGCTTCCTTTAGGGTGATGAACTCAGGATCGGTTCCGGTCTGAGGCTCTTTGAGAACCGCATAGTCGAGGACCTTGCTGTCTGAAGTCTTGGGGTCGACAATTCGGAAGCCTTCTTCAGGCTTGATTGCCTCAAGTTGCTCAGGCGTGATCTGGCGAACCAGACCCAAGACCTGACCCTCGTTTGTAGCATTGAGTTTAAGTGCCTTGAATGCATCCGTTGCCTTGAGATCGTCGTCGGTAACCGTGTACTCGGCGATCTTCTTTTCGGCGGCAAGCTTAGGAATTTCTGCCTTAAGCGCCGTAATCTTGTCTTTGATCATCTCCGCGCCCGATACGAGACGAGTTGTCTGAATCGGAGTACCCGTTCCGCCCATCATGAAGTAGGCAAGAACTGCAGTAGCAAGCGAGGCAACGAGTGCCGAGCTATAAAAGCCCCAGCGAATCTGCTTAAGCGGGTCGGCATTGATGTCGTCGCTGCCTTTCACGATGAAGATGCCAATGATCGAGGCAACGATACCGACGCCTCTCGCCATGAGGGCGAACAGGATCAGCCTCATCCACGTCGTCTCGTCGAAGATAGAAGCGGTTGCTGCGCCAAGAACGATGGCGGCAACGAGGGTTACTTCGTAAGATTCAAAGACGTCCGCCGCCATACCAGCGCAGTCGCCAACGTTGTCACCAACGTTGTCGGCGATCGTGGCAGGATTTCGAGGATCGTCCTCTGGAATACCAGCTTCGACTTTACCAACGAGGTCCGCGCCAACATCGGCAGCTTTGGTGAAGATGCCACCGCCAACGCGCATGAACAGAGCCGCAAGGGAGCCGCCAAAGCCAAAGCCAACCAGAAGGAGCATCGACTGGTTTCCGCCAAATAGCAGAATCAGGGTTGCGCCCAGGAGGCCAAGGCCGACGGTGATCATTCCGGCTACCGCGCCGCTCTGGAAGGCGGTTTCAAGCGATTGCTTGTAGCTGGTGAGCGCGGCGTGAGCGGTTCGCATGTTGCCGTCAACGGCAGTCAACATGCCCGCGTAGCCAGCCACGTAGGATGCTACGACGCCGAGCAGGAAGGTTACGGGAATAAGAAAATTCTGGTTGAAGAGGAAAAACAGACCGATGCCAAGGACGACGACAAAGATTGCCATCAGCTTGACTTGCTGTCGAAGATAAGCTAACGCTCCTTCGCGGATCGCTAGTCCAACCTCCTGCATCTTTGCACTGCCTGGAGACCGCTTGAGAATCTTCATGCGGAGTCCAATTGCAAAGGCAATGGCGACGAGTCCCAACGCTACCGAGATCCACAACATGTTGCGGTCTGCGGCAGAAAAGTTGAGCCGGATGTCCTTTTCGCTCGCGAAGGCGGCACTAGGGACAGTGAGCGCGACGATAGTCGCCAGCAACAACACTAGTCCACGGGGCGACGCGTAGCCGAGTGCCTTGCGCGTCGCTTCCTGAAGTAACTTCATTATCGAGTTAATCCTCCTGAATCTATGCGCTTCCATGCCGTCTGGACACTTGGCCGCCTGGTAAAACCGTAAGAGGATACCCGTTCAAACAAGTTGAAAGGTTCCATTTCGGCGTAGAAAGAAAGTTGGCACGCCTTGCATCTAACCCACCTTGCTTGCTAGCCAATCGGGAAGAATTGACAGCTTGCACCGTGACCTGTTAGTTGAGCACTCAGCATCTCAGCCTTTCGTTTGGGAATGCCAGTCAGGAGGGTGCAAGGCAACTCCTGAAGCATCTGCTTAACTTGATTCCGATTGAGAGCGAGAGACGATTGGAGCGCGGAAATAAGTTCTTCCGTCAAATGCTCATATGCGATCAGTCGCAGTTCATAGGTCTTATCGTCGTCAACGACGGCGAACTTGCTGTGTGCTGTCTGCCCATCGGCCCGCGACACGGGAATCTCATGGTTGCACTCCTCGCATAGCAGGGCGACCGTCTTATCGCTGTAGTAATTAAGCGCGTTGCAGTATCCACAGCGAACTTGCGTGACCTTGATCGGCTTGCCGTCTATGATTGGAATCATTCTGAGACAACTACGACATGAAACGTCTCGGTCAGGCGCGGCGACGAGATTCACCTTTGAACTGCAATAAGGGCACACAATTTCAAACGACGCAACCTTTCGAACCTGCATCGCGCAATAGCCCGCGTAGAGAATTGCGGCAGCGCCACCTGACAGCAACATGATCGAAAGTATTGTAAAAGTGCCTTCACCGCGGAAAAGGAACAGCACAATCCCAATTGCGATAAGGATGGCCCCACTAATCCCGGCCATCACGACACGTTCGGAATGGCTCTCGACGACGTCCGAACTTCTTTGAACAGTCGGCATTTCGTTCGACTCCTATCTATCCCTACGTCAGTATATCAAGAGGTTAAGGAATCGGCAAGGGAAGCTATCCGCCCAGCCTTCGTCCGGATCCATTCGAATCGTCCAGGGGCGGTCCACCGTCCACGGCGGGGACGATGATTATCGTTCCGTCTCCTTGATCGAAAGGCGTGAACCCATACTGGGCACCCAAGTCTTTCAGCATGTTTGACGTCGTTTCGCCGTTGTAATCGATGCTTATCTGCTGGTCCTTAAATCCGGGCGCGATCTCCACGTGATAGCCGGCCATTTCGCCAATCATCTGGAGCGCAGCTCGTAGCGAAGTGTTTGAGAGTCTGAGGGTCTTTGGCTGCTCTTGGGGCGAAGTGGGTTGCTGGATGTTGGGAGGTACCGACGTTGGGTTTTGAAGAGGCGGGGTTTCGACCGGCTGCTTGGGCGGTACGTAAACATTGGTGTCGCGCAACTGGACGGGCTCTGTTATCACCTGCTCAACCTTTGGCAAGACTGGCGGCGGAGCCGTAGCCCACTTGGTGACCGAATAAGAGGCCATTGCCAGAGCCGCCAAAGCCAAACCGCTCGCAACCCACACCGTCTTTCGGGGCGGCCCCATCTGGGTAGACCGGGGAGTGAAGACAGGAATTCGATGATCGGAGGCGCTGTTTGCCCTGGCCCCCTTCAAGTCGGACATCATCCGGCAGCGGCGCGATAGTTCGAGCGAGAATTCGGGGAAACGCCCTTCGAAGTCGGCGATCGCGTTGGGATCGTTGCTCTCTGCAACCAGCCACATAAGGCGTTCAACGTCGGACGGTACTCGCTGTCTCATGCTGGCACCTCGTAGTGAATTCGAAACCGCTCGCGGGCACGGTAAAGGCGTGTTTTGGCGGCGTTCACATTGCTTCCGATGCTGTCGGCAATCTCGTTCAGGCTCAGCTCTTCCCAGTAGAAGAGGGTCAGAAGCGCACGATCCTGGGGAGAAAGCTTGGCAAGGGCGAGTTGAACCCTTGGGTCCATCTCTTCCTTTTCCACAGGAGCCTCTTTTCCTGCCGCCTCCGTAAGTTCGACCGTTCGATTCTTGAAGCGATGCTTCCTTGATTCTTGGATACTACGGTTGACGGCGATTCGGAATAGCCAGGTACTGAACTTGGAGCGGCGATCGAATCTCTTGAGGTGTCGGTAGACAAGTGTGAAAATCTCCTGCACGGCATCGGCGGCTTCGTCGGAGTCAATAAGCACGCCCCTGGCGATGGCGAAGACCTTGTCGTAATACTTCCGATAGATGATTTCAAATACGGTGTCGTCGCCCGCGAGGTAGCGATCGACGAGGATCGTATCCTCATCGAAGTTTTCGCTTCGCGGTTTCTCTATGACTGCTGACAACACCTATCCTTTGACGCGGGCATGTTTGCGTCCGTTACTTATCAGGACGTTTGTTGGGTCCAGTTGAGTTTGATCGTCCCAAGCCGTCGCAAAGGCACGACGCTTGAATTCGCCCGGCAATCTGGTGAGTGCGTAAGCGTTTAGAGCGCCAAGCAGTATGACGACCACCGCCAAGGCGACTTGCCACCGGGCCTTTGAAAGATTCAGAATGGCAATTGCCACGCCGACGCCAAAGACCGAGATAGCGGGGAAGAGGTAGCGCGCCTGACCTTGGAAGTACTGAGCGTTGAACCTTAGGAAGAGCAGAACGACGATCAGTAGGAATGAGCCCAGGAAGTAATGCATGCGCTTGTGTTCTTTCCACTCAGGTTTTCGCAGGGCAAATACCCAAAGGGCTATCACTACGACGCTCAGGGCCAAGAGCATCCTGTAGAGAGCATTCGGGTTGGTCGGGCCAGTGGATGGCACTCCTCGTTCGTTCAGAAAGATGTCCATGTAGCCGAACGCGCCGAAAAAACTCCTAGCGGTCCACCATCCCACCCAGTCGGTCCAATAGGCAAGGTTGGGGTCTTTTCCAACGTTTTGAACTGAAGCGACTTGGGTTATGAGCTCGCGGCTTGGCGAGTTCTTGAAGGCCTCGTTAAAGGCGCTGATCGCAAATGGGTCTCCATAGAGGGATTGATTTCTGGCCAGCCACGGTGCACTTATTAGCACGATCAAGCCTGCGCAGACGGCGACTTGTTTCGCAGTTGGCTTGTTTGGGCCGATGAAGAGCGCCAGTATCAAGATTGGGAACAGGGCAACTGCGGTTGTCTTGGTTAGGATGGCGAAGCCGCAGAGAAGGCCGATTCTCAGCGCTATTCCGTAGCACCAGCCTTCCACACAACCCTTAGCCTGGAAGGCAAGCGCCCAAGTACAAAGGCAGTAGAGCAGAGGATCGTTGCTGAGCGCGCCGCTCAACGCCGCATTCATAGGGAGAAGCGCCACAAATGCGGCGGCAACTAGCCCAACGTCGTCTCTTCGGAAAGCCCAAAGTCCAAGGAAGAAAGTGCCTGCAACGGTGACGGCACCGATAAGTCCATTGAGGAGCCTAACCTTTAGGCCATTGTCAGGCGAATCGAGATTCGCACCGGTGACCTTGCTCCACCCAGCGTGGAGAATGTAGAACAAAGGCGGTTGATGGGCTTGGTAGTTTTCACCGAGATTTGGGTCAGCAGGATCGAGAACCGGGAAACCACTGCCGTCGAGCAAGTGCTTGACATAGTTGGCGTGTTGTCGCTCGTCGGGGGCGCCGATGTCGTGAATCTGTTGATATTGTCCCGTGGCGGGATCGCGTTGGCCGAGAAGCAAGCCGCTCGTCCGGTAAGGAGTAATGCTTGCATAGACGCACGCCAGAGCCAAATGAACGATGGCCAAGGCGATTGCGACGAATAGGGCGGTCTGGCGCGTCATAGGTTTGGGAACAACCGATGCATTTTGCCAGTTTCGCAAGATGCGCTATTATGATAATAATCCGCTCGAACTTTTGCAGGAGAACTCGATGAGAAGGGCATTTGTATTACTCGCAGTGGCAGCGCTAGCCGCCGTCATTTTCGCTCAGGGGCAGGGCAACCAGCTTCTGGCCAACTACAACAAGGCGCTCAGCGATGCTAAATCGCTAAGCACCAACTACAAGATTATCCCCGTTGGCGGCACGCCGTCCGAGGTTACCGTCGAACTTGCCAAGCCAAACATGGCGAAGATCGATACGTCAAGCGAATTGATCGTTGCCGATGGCACGACAATTACGACATACAACAAGGCGGAAAAAGCCTACTTTAAGAAACCGCAAACCGATGCCGATCTGAAAGCTCTGTTCAAGAGCGACGATCTTGGCCTATGGGCAGGGTTCTTTAATAGCAAAGCTATCTCGACTACTGGCACCGCCAAGTCGCTCGGCACCAAGAACCGCAAGGGCATGACGCTTAACGTCGTAGAAGCTTGGGCTGACGCAAAAGGCCGAAAGACGGTCACGTTCTACTTGAACAGTCAAGACGGGGTCGTTCGACAAGCGGAGATCGCCATCAACGATCAGGGCGTGAAGGATACAACGGTAATCGATACAAAGACACTCACCCTCGGCGGCGATGCGAGCAAAGATCTGTTTGCATTCAAGGCTCCAGAGGGATCAAAGGAAGTTTCTTGGGAAGAGATGAACTCAGCCAAGTGGTTCTACAATCTGGACGAAGCTAAGGCGTTTGCTGCGAAGACCGGAAAGAAGATCTTTGTCGACTTCATGGCCACCTGGTGCGGCCCATGCAAGTTGCTCGACCGCGACGTTTTCCAAAAGGAAGACTGGAAGAAAATGTCCAAGTACGTCGTCTTCTGCAAGATCGATGTCGATCAGCAGCCTTCAGTCATGCAAGCCTACAACGTCGAAGCAATGCCTACTCAAATGGTATTGACCGCAGACGGTGCCGTTCTTGCTACAAAGGTCGGATACGCAAATCCATCCGACTTCTATTCGTTCCTCAACGGAGCGCTCGGAATCTAATCCGGGCAAGACTTGAAGGGCAAGAACCTCAGGGTTCTTGCCCTTTTCTATTCGCCGGTTGCCCGGTGGAAACTAATCTCTCCAACCGTCCAAGCAAGGATGCTCTTTAGCGAGAACTTGCCGCCGAGACCCCGCATTAGGTTCTCCACGATCTGCAAGCCAAGGTGGCTCGCCGTGGCGATATCGAAGTCGTCGGGAATCTGATCGCCGCTGTTCGACACCCATAGGCTAACCTCGCCATCCTTGTCTTCGATGTTTACATGGATCTCTCCGTTTGTCGTGACCTTGAATCCGTGCTCGACGGCGTTTAAGATGAGCTCGTTCAGCACCAGGGCGATCTGGGTTGCCTGGGTCATGTTGAGCCTCACGTCGGCTCCCCGAACGTCGAAGGTTATGGTTCTGTTGGGCAACATCAGGGAACTCTGCTGGTGCTGGACCAAAGTCTCCGCAATGGACCGCACTCCAACATGGTCTAGATCGTCGCGACTGAGAAGATCGTGGACTGATGCAATCGCCAAAATCCTCGCGAGCGAGTCGTTCATTGCCTCTTCCAGAGACTTGTATTGGCCATGCCGCATCTGAAGGCGAAGCAGGGAAGCCACCTGTTGGAGGTTGTTCTTGACCCGGTGATGCATCTCTTGCATAAGGGTGTCGCGAACCTGAAGCTTTGCGTGCTCGATGGAAACCGCGGCTTGCTTGGCGAGAGTCTCTAGAGCCTTAATTTCGTCCGGAGGAAATGTTCGGACCTCGCTCGTGTAACAGCTCAGGACTCCAACTGAGCGGTCTTGAATCGTCAATGGAACGCAGATCATGGATCGAAGTCCTTGCTCTGCCGCAAGGTCATGGCCGATGTAGTCCGCTTCTACCTGCACGTCGGGAACAATAATGGGGCGGTTCTCCGCGATCGCGCGCCCGGCAATCGACTCGCCCAGTTTGATCGCACGTTTTCGTTGGTAAGCCTTAGCCGGAGCTTGGGTAGCCCTGAGCACCAGTTCTTGGCGGTTTTCGTCGAGCAATCGGACGGTGCAAACTCGGTAATTGAACTGTTGGGCGGTGAGGTTAACGAGCAGTTGAAGGATTTCCTCAACGTACGGACTCGTGGCAATCGTCTTCGATACTTCGCTCAGGGCACCGAGCCGGTTGCTCTGAGTTCCCGATTGGTAGGCTTGGCGATAGCCTATGTAGAGACTGCTCACAAGCGCCGCGATCGCCTCGAACTCCCTCTTCTCTGTGGGCTTGAAAACCCACTCTTCCGCTCGACTTACGACAAGGGTGCCAAGGGGCGTCTCACCAGCGCCGGGAATTGGAACGACCGCCATGGCGTGGTGCGATCTCTCTTCTGCGCCCGGATAGTGGGCGAATTCAGGGTGCTCGGTGGCGTTCTTGGAAATGTAGATCGGCCGATTATTGGCAAGAGCCTTGCCGCACAAACCGATTCCTTTACCGAGCCTAAGTCGCCGATTAAGCTCGGGGGACTGTGTGCTTGCCCTTTGAACAAGCACATCTCCAGACTCGCGAAGGAGGATGTCGCAAGACTCCGCACATTCAAGCACGTGAATCTCGTGAGCGATTTCCGAAAGAAGGTTCTCTTCGGTGGTCGCCCGAGAAAGGGAAGAGACAATCGCGATCAGGCCGCGATTCAGATCCATCTTAGGCCTCGGGACCAATCGCCGTGGTGCTCACAAGACTTTCCACAAGGATTCGGTTTGCCAATTCCATGAGATCCGAATTGGACACGGCGTCGATCTTAGCCAGGGTTTCTTCGACAGGAATGTCTCGCTGGTGATTCAGCTCATTTCGACTCATACGCATCATGCGACTGCTCATGCTCTCCAGGGCCAAGACAACGCTTCCTTTAATATGCTGCTTCGTTCGGGCCAGTTCATCTGGGTCAAATCCGTCCTTCATCACCTTATCGAATTCTATCCGGGTCAATTCTTGAACCTGTGGCCATTGTTCGGAGCTTGTGCCGCCGTAGACCGTGTAGGCTCCGCCTGACCCGTAGTTCAGGACGTAACTGCCTACCGAATAGACCAGGCCGCGTTTTTCGCGAATCTCTTGGAACAAGCGGCTACTCATGCTCCCGCCGAGCGCGGAGTCCAAAACGGACATCGTATAGAGTTCGGAATCGTACAAAGACGTTCCGTCGGTGCCGATACAGAAGTGAACTTGCTCGACGTCTTTGCCCAAGTACGCCTTACCGCCTAACCCAGCGGGTCGAGGTGGCAAGCTATCGACGGCTCCGCCTTTAATCGCTCCGAGGCTCTTTTCCGCGGCGCTTACGATGAGTTGGGGATCAATGTTTCCAGCGATCGAAAGGAGGATGTTCTCTCCCCGATACTGGCGCTCGATGTAATCAATTAGATGGTTCCGCTTGAAGCCGCTGACGGACTCCCTGGTTCCAATAATCGGCTTCCCGAGGGGATGCTCGCCCCATCGATGGGCGAGGTGGACTTCGTGGATGTGGTCGCCCGGTTCATCCTCGCTCCGCTTGATCTCTTCGATGACGACGCTTTCCTCTCGTGCCAACTCGTCTGAGTCGAATTGGGAGTGAAGCATCATGTCGCTCAGCACGTCGATGCCGTTTTCGACGTCGTCAGCCAGCACTCGGCAGTAGTAGCAGGTTGATTCCTTGTCGGTGAATGCGTTGAGCGAACCGCCGCGACCCTCAACCGATTCTGCGATCTCCTTGGCCGTTCTACGCTCGGTTCCTTTGAAGAGCATGTGCTCAATCAGATGTGTGATGCCGGCTTCATTCTCGAGCTCATGTCGACTTCCGGTCTTGCACCAAAGGCCGATTGCCGCGGACTGGACGTGTCCAACTGGCTCAACCAGGATGCGAACGCCGTTTGAAAGGGTGTGTTTGTGAATGGACATGTTGAAATGGTGCTAGGTTTATCCAACCTTCAAAGATAGGGTACCGAGATGCTCGACGGACACTTGGACATCGTCGCCGGATTCCAAAAAGGTCGATCCGTCGCCACTGGCGATGGGACCGATCGCAAGAAGATCGCCGCTCCTTACTGGACCGACATCACTCGCCGCCGCCACCAGTTCGGCAAAGGAAACTGGGAGGTCGGCGATCTCGCCCCGACCATGCTCAACTCCATTTAGCCTGGTCACAACGGAGAGGCCATATTTTCTGGCGGGAATCTCTTCGGTCACCACTTCATCGAGGTCGTCAGGGGTTGAAATCACGGGACCAATGACTCCGCCGATGTCGAACGATCGTCCAATGCCGCTCGCCTGTTCCGCTTCCTCGCGCAGGAGGTCACGCGATACAAGCTGAATGGCTAAAGTAAAGCCCAGGATATACGAGTCCCCATTCTCCACCGGGATCTGAAGTCCATCTGATCCAACGATGGCTATCAGATAAGTCTCGAAGTCTAGGTGGGCAACTGTTGCGGGTTTTGGGACAATTTGGCTTGGACCGTATAGGCCGCTTGGATTGGTGTGAAAGTAGAGAGGAACGCCGTCGTCGTCCGTTTTGGGGAGTTGGCCCTCTGACATTCTAAAAATTCGAATGCTCGGAGGTCTGCCAACCGGCGACAGCGGGCGAACTTGGTCAGCCTCATGAACGGCAATGGATTGCTCGCCGTCGGTCTCGTAGATTTTTCCGCTGTAGACTAGGCCGCTTCGAATTTCGCCCGGTGACGACTTTAGTTCGAACCGACAGAGCTTCACATAGGGTAGGTTACCTGCTTGGAAGAGTTGAGACCTAAGTCTGAAACTGTCTGATTGACAGCCTCAGGCGAATCAGGTAGCATCATTTCACCTTTTCGAGTTAGGAGTTTAGGAGACTTTCATGCCCCTTAAAGTATTGGTCTGTGACGACGAGCGACACATCGTCCGTCTTATCCAAGTCAACCTGGAGCGGCAGGGCTACCAGGTAGTTACTGCGTTTGATGGTAAAGAAGGCTTGGAGAAAATCCGGTCAGAAAAGCCTAACTTAGTCGTTCTCGATGTTATGATGCCTTACATGGATGGATTCGAGGTTCTAAAGAACCTTCGAAGAGAGCCAGAGACGGAGAATCTTCCGGTCATCATGCTTACGGCCAAAGCCCAGGACAAAGATGTATTTGAAGGCTATCACTACGGCGCGGACATGTATCTGACGAAACCATTCAACCCCATGGAGCTTGTCACGTTCGTCAAGCGAATTGCCCAAGGCAACGACGAGACAGGCGGTCCCAAGCGATACGACGTTTAACCCTAAATTCCTAAGAAGAACCCCAGCAATACACCTTGCTGGGGTTTTTTGTTGTTTCTTGAAAATTTTCTGAAAAAGCTCTTGCATTTCGCAAAATTGATGTTAGAATACGTATTCACAGAATTCGTATTCTCAACGTTGGGAATATGCGAAGGTTCAACCAATGAGGGTTCGACAGCAAGACATCGCAAGATTGGCAAAGGTCTCACAGGCGACCGTTTCTCGCGTACTTGCCGGCGATGAGAAGGTCGACCAGAAGATATCGGAAAGGGTTCGAGCCGTTATGCGAGCGCATAACTATCAACCGGATGTCCGAGCCCGCTCGCTGAGGTCCAAGCGCACCGGTCTTATCGGATTGGTCATCAAGAGACCCCACGGCGGCCTGAGTAGCGACCCGTTCTTTGCGAACCTTATTGCAGAAATCATGGACTTTCTGGATGGGGAACCGTTCCACCTTTGCCTCGATATCGCTTCAGACGAAGAGTCCCAAGTCGCGATCTACGATGAGATGCTTCGAACGAGGCGTGTAGACGGCCTTATCTTGGTCGAATCGGAAGCCCGGGACGAACGAATCCAGCGACTTCAGGATGATGCCTTTCCGTTCGTGTTGATCGGCAATCCGTGGGACAAGGATCGCATTTGGTCTGTAGACAACGACAATGCGCTCGCGAGCGAAATGGCCACTCAGCACTTGATCGATCAGGGCTATCGGCAAATTGGAATGATCGCCGGGCCGAAGGCAATCACGGTCAGTGAGGATCGCGTTCTCGGTTATCAGAAGGCAGTTTTGAAGGCTGGCCAGAAGTCTCAAGTTTGGAATTCAAACTTTGGCTCAACTGCCGCACGGGAGACAACGCATGAGGCCCTTAAGTCCGATTTAGCGCCCGATGCATTGGTGGTGCTGGACGACTACATGGCAATGGGCGTCGTTCGTGCGGCTCGCGAATCTGGAAAGAGAATCCCGCAAGACTTGGGAGTTGTTTCTTTCAACGACTCGCACCTTTGTGAACTGATTGAAAACGGCCTGTCCTCCGTGAACTTAAGCATTGCCGCCATCGTTCGAATCGCTTGTGAACAGCTCATCGAAGCGATCAATGGTCGAGACGACGAATTTCCCAAACGCCAAATCGTTCCTGCTCAACTGGTCGCAA
>JACMJO010000003.1 GCA_014380605.1 Fimbriimonadaceae bacterium
ACGAGTCTGCGTTCAGAAATCCACCCAAGCAAATGCCAAAGGAAGCCCAAGAGGCTATGGCCAGAGCGATGGAAAAGGCAAGGAACGGTCCCCCGCCAGGAGCCACGCCTCCGGGTGGATAGCTCAAACGGCCAATCCGAAGTTCCTGCACACAACGAAAAGCCCGGGCGATCGCCCGGGCTTTTCGTTGTGTGCACATCACTAGTTTTCTAGTGCGGCTGTGGACCCATCCATGGCTCATGAAGGTACCAATAAGCCCCGGTGTTGCCTGCACGGCGAACAAACAGGTTCTTGTACCATTTGATCGCACCCTTCTTGATCGACTTGGCATGTCCGTCTAGGAAGCCCATATTAGACGTTTCAGTGTGCCTGTATCGAGCGTGAGCCGCGCACTCCCAATTGCCACTGGTCGTCGGGCCGCAGTCCGTGTCAAATCGTGGGTCGTAGAGCGGGCCGCCCTTGTAGACATCGACTCCGTCGCGGTAGATGGCGGCTTCATTGCCCGGTGTGGTGGTTATGCTGCCTACCCACATGTTCTGCCAGTCATGAAACCAAGGATAGTTCCAATCTACAGAGTTTGCTCCCTTCTCCATGATCCCAACCTTGTCGGCCGGGGAATCGACAGATGTGGTGGACATACTGGAAGTAATGTTGCCGTCTCCAGGCACGAGTCCGTAGTTGTCGGCGAACACAGAGTGATGGACTCCATACGTGTAGCCTTCGACGTCCGCGTTTTGCTCATTCTTCTTTGGCGCCGTTGGGCACGCGAAGATGCCAGACTTGCCGGTCGAAACCTGAACGCCCTGACTATTGACCTTAAAATCGCCGTTCTTGATGTACGGCATCACCATCGTGGTCCAAGTAATGTGCGGACCGGCTGCTCCGCCACTACCGACCTCGCCGAGGGCGTTGACGTCGTCGTAGTCACCGGAATACATTTGCAGTCCAAGATTAACCTGCTTGATATTGCTTAGGCAGGCGGTCTTCTTTGCTGCTTCCTTCGCTTGGGCGAAGACGGGGAAGAGGATCGCCGCCAAAATGGCGATGATCGCGATAACGACAAGGAGTTCGATAAGGGTAAAGCCTTTTCGGTAGTTCATAGGAGATTTCCTCTTCTTTGAGATTCAGGGGCTCGAGAATGAGCCGGATGAGACGATGATTCCCGCACATCGAGCGTGCATGGAAAGATGTAACTTGTTTTGTCGGGCGCCTGGCCCTCGATCAAATCCATTAAGGTCCTGGCGGCTGCTTGAGCCATTTCTCGGATTGGCTGGCGGATTGCCGTCAACTTGGGAGAAAGGGTGTCGCAATAGAGCGTGCTGTCGAAACCGACAATGCTTAGGTCCCGCGGAATCTGGTATCCGGCGTCTTGCGCGGAGGCCATGATCTTCCCCGCCAAGCCCTCATACCAAGCGTAGATTGCCGTTATGCCTTGATTGCGCGTCAGCCACCCCTCGACTTCTGGCTTATGCTTGTCGCACCGGAACAAAAGGTTCTCGGTAAAGGGAATCTCATGTCGCTGAAGCGCTTTCCGATAGCCGTCGTATCTTGTAATTAGGTCGGGGGTATCTTCCGACCCCCAATCTTGGGCGAAGGCGATATTTCGGTGCCCAAGTTCGACAAGGTGGTCTACGACAAGGCCCGAACCATGCTCGTTATCGCAAGTAATCATCGGGCAAAGAGAGTGCGTAGCCTGGGTATTCAAGCCCACCACGTTCAGGGAGCTGTGGCTGAGCTGGTCGCGAATGCCCGGCAAGTCTGGCATCTTGCACCAGATAACCCCATCGAGGCGACCGTCGCTGAGAGAGCTTATGGTCGAAGAGTGCGGAATCTCGGGGAGAATAGTGAGCCGATAGTGCTTTCGGAATAGTTCTGAAGCGACTCCATCAAGCAGATACATATAGTAAAGCGGGCCATCGCCAATGTCCGCCATGTTTTCCCAGATAAGGCCAATGGTGTGGGTGCGGCTCATCCGAAGGGAACGGGCCAAGCCGTTTGGCTGATATCGCAGCTTCTTGGCGGCTTCTCGGATAACCTCAGCCCGAGCCTCGCTAACCCGAATGTTTGGGCCCTTGCCGTGGAGAACCTTGGAGACAGCCGCGATCGAGACGCCCGCTTCTTGAGCGACCTCTTTCATGGTTGTCGTTGCCGGTTTCTCAATGCGATTCATCATTTCCGATTCGGATCTGCCTGATTTCCCCGTATCTGGGCTTTCATCCGCTCCTTCATCTCAGGGGTAAGGCCTTGCTGCTTGTCGACCTCGGCGATCCGGCGGTCGATACCCTGCTGAATCTCCGCGGCGCTCGGTTGGGTGCTAACCGCAGTGCTGCCCGTGCAACCAATCAGGACAAAAAGGGCAAGCCCAGAAAGTGAAAGAACTCTAGTGATCATGCTGCTCCATTGCCTCTCATCTTGTAGATCAATGGTTTAATCATAACAGATGAAACGATAAATCAGTCATACTTTTTTGAAATCCAAGTTGATTGGCGAGGCAAGATTCAATGATGATCACCGTTACGATGACCGCAATGCTCCTGAGCCAGGCAAGTCTGCCATCCCTGAAACTGCAGGACCAGAACTTTGTGGACCCGACCGGGAAGCAGGTCCAACTTCGAGGCGTCAACCTTGGCGGCTGGCTGGTGGAAGAGATTTGGATGACCCCGGTCAAGAAGGACCCGCCTGCGGGAAGTTCCTTCAAAGAGGTGAAGGATCACGTTTCGCTGTGGAGCACGATCGAGAAGAGGCTTGGCAAAGATTCCATGCTTCGAGTTCGCCAAGCATGGCGGGACAACTGGATCACCGAAGCCGATTTCAAAAGGATCAAGGATTTGGGCTTGAACCATGTCCGAGTGCCTTTCCTTTATCACTTGATAGACGAGCCCAATGGAATGGATTGGCTCAAGAAATCAGTAGCATGGGCTAAGAAGAACGGTCTCTACGTCGTGCTCGACCTGCATGGCGTTCCTGGTGGCCAATCTGGCGAACACCATACCGGGCAAGACGGGCAGAACAAGCTTTGGTCAGAAACCGAGAACATCGGCAAGACTGAGGAGTACTGGAAGAAAGTCGCTCGCGAATTCAGAAGCGAGCCAACCGTGGCTGCATATGACCTGATTAACGAACCCATGGGCGCGCCGAACCCCGCAATGCTTGCGGTGGTTTACCATCGCCTCATCACCGCGATTCGAACGGTCGACAAGGATAAGCCGGTCATCATCGACGACGGCTATAAGGGTTTTGAGACCACCCCCCACGCGAACATCGGCGGCTGGACCCAAACTGCCTACTCGCTTCACTTCTACAATTTCGAAGCCAAGTCCTCAGCCGACCACGTAAAGGGTCTTAAAGATAAGCTTCCGAAAGTCAAAGAGCTTCAAGGCTATCGAAACGCGCCGCTCTACATCGGCGAGTTCAACCTAGAGCCGCATGGCAATGCCCAGGTGATGAAGGAGTATCTTGCCGAGCTCGACAAGGCGAATCTAAATTGGGCGCTCTGGACCTACAAAACGATCGCTCCAGGCGGACCGATGGGACAATGGGGCATCTTCTCAGCGCCCGGCCCAGTTGAGCCTCTGAATCCGTTTTTAGATACCGAGGCTCAGATGATTGAGAAGCTCAAGTCCGTAAGGACGGAGAAGATTCGCATTGCGCCTGGGTTAGAGAACGCATTCAAGAAGAGTTAACTAAAAGCCTGGCTCGCAACTAAAGCCAGGCTTTCGGTGAAGGCAAGGGCTAGCCACCTTTCTTCTCTCCCGGAATCTCAAAGCCATAGCTCTTGCCTTTCTGGCTCCCGGGAACTCCAGTTGCCATCCAGACCGGCTGGGGGGCGCCCTTGAGATAGTGGTCGAAGAACTGTTGCATCCGGATCGACCAGTCTTTTCGATTCTTCCTTTGGATCAGGTTGTGGTCTTCATTGTTGTAGACCGCCATCCACACCGGCTTATCGAGGCGACGTAAGGCGGTGAAGTATTCGATGCTCTGCCACCACGGTACCGACCCATCCTTATCGTTATGCATCAGCAGTAATGGCGTCTTCACCTTATCCGCGAAGAAGATGGGCGAGTTTTCGAAGTAGCGCTGGAATGAGTTCCATGGCGTGCCATCGATTCGGCTTTGGGTCTTCTCGTATTGGAATTGCCGAACAAGGCCCGATCCCCATCGAATGCCGCCATAGGCGCTAAACATATTACTGACTGGGGCTCCGGCGCAGGCGGCAGCAAACATGTTGGACTCAGTAATCATGTAAGCAACCTGGTAGCCACCCCAACTTTGACCCTGGATGCCGACCCTCTTGGGGTCTACGAACCCCTTGCGGATGACCTCTTGACAACCGGGCAGGATCGCATTGATCGCGCTCTCGCCCGGGTAGCCGATCTTATAGGGAATATCAGGAACGAAGACGACATAGCCGTTACTCACGTACATCGCGATGTTGACCGTACTCGCGCTGGGAGCTGGGTTCCTGAACTGGTGGAAGGAGTCCGAGTCGCGCTCATAGAAGTATGCGATCATCGGATACTTCTTTCCCGGTTGCATGTTTTCGGGCTTGAAGAGAAGACCTTGTAGGGGAATCCCGTCCAGCGATGTGTAGCTCACCAACTCCTCGGTTCCCCAAAGATACTCCTTCATCTGGGGATTGGCGTCGCTCATTCTCCGCGGACTGCCGAACTTGAGATCATCCGACACCCAGAGATCAGGAAACTCGGTAAACGTCTGCTGATTGAAGACGATTCGCGGATTCTTGTCTGCCTTGTCGAGAACGCTGATCTTCTTGTCGCCGTAGACCAGGCGCGTTGGTTGCGAGTCGATCGAGTCCTCGTAGTAACCCATCGCTTTCGTGCTGTCATTCATGCCAACGAACAGGTTGGGTTCGTTCGGAACGACGAAGTCTTGCTCTGGGTCAAGGTTTTGGCGGCGCAGGGCGATGCCGGTCTTTCTGCCGTACTCGTTGGTGAAGTTGACGGGAGCCTTTTTTCCAAGCGGATCGATCGCCCACATGTCGTACTTGTCGTAAACGAACATCCATTCGTCGTCTTTCGCCCAGCCTGCGGCTCCGTAGGCGTTGGGGTTGGAAGGGACGTCGTTGAGTTCATTGTAAGTTGGATAAGGAATTCCCGTTGAGGCCTCGACGACCTTGCCGGATTTGATCTCATAGGTCATCCATTTGCGGGCTACTTCGTCGTATCCAGCGAGGAATTTTCCGCTCGTCGAAAACCCAAAGAAAGTCTCCGACTTCTCGAAAATCTTCTTCGCTTGCCCGTTTCGAAGGTCGATGAGATAGTAATCCGCCCCGCCCGCTCCCCACGACTGGCTTCGTCGATAAGGCTTGTCGACTCTTGCTACGGCGTGTGCGCCGTCGTTCTTCTCTGAGATGTTGGCGTTTTGGAATTGCTCGTTCTCAAGCTGGAAAATGCGACCGGAGTCCAGGAATGCAACTGCGTCGTAGGTTCGGTTGTTTTCAACCGTCGCTTGGAGCAACTGTTGAGGCTGGAGTGTTTCATCCATCCAGTTCCAAATGTCGACGCTTACCTTCTCATCCTCTGGAGTCTCGTCTTTCTTCTCCTCAGGAGTTTTGGGAACGGTAGCGAAGATCACGCGGCCGCCTTTCTCGGAGAATGCTAGCACCCCTCGATCGCTAACGGTCCAACCGTTGGGCAGTCCTGTTACGCCGTCCTTGGCAAGGAGCTTTGTCTTGACATCCTTGGGATCGAACGTGTAAAGGGCAAGGCTTGGCTTTTTAGCCGCATAGTCGTCCTTGTCCGTAACGAATGCCACACGTTTCGAGTCGTCATGGACATCGATCTTCGGATACTTACCCATTGCTTGCACGATGGTCGTCTTCTTGTTGGCTTTCAGGTCCTGGAAGACAATCCCATCCCCGGAGCCATCCTTCGTGCTGAGGACATAGACCAAGACGTTTCCATCCTTGGTCCAACGCGTCGTCACAACGTTTTCAATTCTTTCTTCCTGGCCGTTGGCTAGGTTGCGAAGAACGTAGGGGTCGCCGGGTTTGTGGTCGGCTTTTTTCTTGTGCTCGTCTTTCTTATCTTCTGGCTTCGGGGCATCTGGTTTAGCAGGCGGTGTGGCTGGGACGGGCTTGGGAGGCTCTGGTTTATAGAGAATCCAGCCTGAGTCTTGTTGCGCGATCGAGAAACTCTGAACGTTCTGAACCTCGGTCCTCGCCCCAGACTCCAGGTTCAAGATCACCAGCATGTTCTTGGGCATGTCTTCCGGCTTCTTCTTTTCACGCTGGGCCTTCTTCGTGTCCTCAAGCTTGGGCACGACTAAACCGACCGCGAACTTGGAATCGTAGGTTAGTCCGAGATTGCCTCTCTCGACGATCAAGTCCTTGCCGCCGCCGAGCGCCTTGACATGCTGAACCGCATCGCCTTCTTGTGGAACGATCCGGTATGAGAGCCAGTTGCCGTTGTTAGACAGTTTGGTCCCCTGAATGGACTTCCAGGAGTCATAGACATTGGCGTCGAGGGGTTTCTTCTGAGCGATTGCCACGCCGACGCTGATCGCCGCAAACGCAAAAAGAGCAAAGGATTGCAGTTTCATCTTGATTCGGGCGGTTTACCCGATTCACGAATATCAAGAAGAAGTGGAGCCTTCGACGAGAATTGAACTCGTGACCTTTCCCTTACCAAGGGAATGCTCTGCCGCTGAGCTACGAAGGCCCGTTTTGGGGATGATAGGGGTGATTGGGTGATGGAAATGATAGG
>JACMJO010000304.1 GCA_014380605.1 Fimbriimonadaceae bacterium
GAGGAAGAAGGAAGTCTTGCCGTTTAGGGCCTCGCGAAGGGCAAAAGCCGACGCAATCTCCGCAGCTTTTCTCATTTGGTCCTCGACAGCAAACCGTAGATCGTCTCAGTCGCATCCGGCAAGTCCCAAGCGTGCAACGCAATCTGAGCCGATTCTAGCCGCCCAGCATCGCCCAACCAACCCGCAACCGCATCCGACACCGCACTCGGCGTGGCATCGGCTTGATTCAAAAGGATGGAGGCATTCATGTCGACGAACTCTTCTGCATTATGAAGCTGATGGTCCCCTGCCGAAGTGGGCAAGGGTACAAGGACTGAAGGGATTCCGAACATCGCCAGCTCCGCCAAGGTGCCTCCACTCCGACCAATAACTACAGTCGCCCGGCAATAGGCATCAAGCATCTCATCCGTCTCCAGGTAAGGCCAGACCGTCACGCGATCTCCAATCCCCAGTCCAGTCACCACCTTCTGAGTTGTCTCGAAATTCTTTGGACCCGACGCAATCAAAAGGCGAACTGCTAAAAGCTGTGAGCCGGCAAAGGCGCGCGGCACACATCCGTTCAGGAACTCCGAACCTTGAGAACCGCCAATGCAGAGCACCAAATCCGGCTCAGGGGAGCGCTTCCCCACGGCGGACCTTAGTTCGCTCCGAACCGGTTGGCCAACCCGCTGGCACCTGACCTCGGGCGCAAAACGCTCCGTCGATTTGAAGAGCGTCGTAAAAGCTCGGGCTTCCTTGGCAAAGATCAGGTTCGATCTCCCAGGAACCGAGTTGGCCTCGTGGATGAGATACGGGATGCCTAGCGACCGGGCTCCCGAAACGACCGGCCCAGCCGAATAACCGCCTGTAGAGAAGACCGCATCGGGATTGGCCAGTTTGAGCGCCGCTCTGGCAAGGCCACGCGCCTTCAGCAAAGCCATTGCCGACTTCAAGCCTCGCAACGACCGCAAGGAATAGAGAGGCTGGGAGGGAAAGCCCTGGAAGGGAAAATTCTCCCGCTCGGAGGCCTTCCCTTCCTGACCCCTTACCGATCCAAAATACGAGACTTCATCGCCGTGGGCTCGAGCGTGTTTGGCAATCTCAAGCGCGGGATAGATGTGTCCGCCCGTACCGCCCCCGGTCACGATCAGCTTCAACCATCGCCTCCTTTGCCACCGGAACCGGTCGCAATACAGCCTGACATACCCCCATCGCCAACCAAAGCGCGATGAGCGACGAACCGCCCGAACTGATGAACGGCAATGGGATTCCTATGGCGGGAACAAAGCCGTTCGCCATCATCACATTGGTACAGGTTTGTACCCCAATCCAAGCCGCCACCCCGCCCAAAACCAACATCGCAAACCTGGTGTGAGCCCGGTTCGCCAGCCAAAGCAGACGCCCAACCAAGCCCCCAAGCAAGCCCAACACGGTCACCGAACCCAAGAGGCCAAACTCCTCGGCAACGGTCGCCATGATGAAGTCGGTAGTGGTCGCGGGGATGACATGCTTTGCCCGACCCGCGCCTACTCCGACGCCGATCCAGCCGCCGGTCGCTTGGGCAAGCTCAGACTGAACGGTTTGATAGCCCACGTCATCGACGTTCCGGGGATCCCACCGATGGGCATGGTTCTCAATGCGCTCCATTCGGTAAGGCTGAGCCTTCACCATAAACCACGTTCCACCCGCCGCCAAAAGGGCGCCCGCAATCAAAGTTGAGCGAGATACGCCGCCAAGTATGAACATCACAAAAGCAGTGACCGCCACAACCGCCGCCGTGCCCAGATCAGGCTCGCGCTCAATCAGGTAAACGCCAAGCAGAATCCAAAGGGCTGGAAGACACCGCTTAATCTTGGGCCATGCCAACGCATCCAGTTTCGCCGCCCAGTTAGAAAAACGAGGCATCTTGGCGGGCCAAGCCTTGCGATCCGCAAAGACTCCGGCCAAGTACAGGATCGCCGCAATCTTGAAGAATTCTGCGGGTTGAACTAGGAACGGCGGGCGGCCAATCCACCGGCTCGCTCCGCTCATCTCAAACCCAATGCCAGGAATCTCTACCGCGACAAGCGAAACTAGCCCAAGCAGAAAGATGCCGATTGACCACTTCTTGAGCTTGATCTGGCTGATTCGTCCGACCCACCAGGCCAGGAACAAGCCCCCCAGCAGGAACGGGATCTGCATGAAGAATTCGCGTGGGATCATGCCTCGGCCATCGCGCATCGATCGCGCATAGCCGGCATCGAAAATGAAAAGCATCCCCACCCCAGTAAGCGCCAACGCTAACCAGAACAGGGTTGGGTCCGATAACCTCCGTGTTGGATTCATATCTCAAGCCACTCCTTGGCTAATTGTTTAAAGACGTCCCCGCGATCCCGAAAGTCTCGGTACTGGTCGGTGCTGGCACATCCGGGTGCGAGCATCACCACTTCCCCACTTCGGGCAGCATCCAATGCCGCGCGAGCCGCGTCTTCCATTTTTTCATACACCAAATCGGTTCCGATTTGTTCGGAAAGTTTGTTTCGAGCTTCGCCATAGACGTAGGCGTGGTGCATCCGATTGGAGAAATAGTGCTTGAGGGGTCGGAAGTCGAGACCCTTGTTGCGCCCGCCGACAAGGACGTGATTGGGGCCTTTCAGGCTTGTGGCGGACTTCAGCACGGCATCTGGGTTTGTGCACATGGAGTTGTTGATGACCCGCACACCGCCCTTCTCTCCAACGAACTCCATCCGATGGGCGATTCCTCTAAACTCTTTCAGGCCCTCCAGGATGCAGCTCGGCAGAATGTGTTCAGGTTTGTTGGCTTCCTGAAGTCGTTGGTTGTAGGCATTGGTTTTGGCGGCCCGTTTCTGATCTGCTTCTAGCTTGGCCTGTTCAATGATCTGCTTGGCTTTCGGATTGCTGCCTGCAGAGCCCTTTAAAGCCCCATAGGCAATCAAGGCCGCCATCGAGGCGTTGGCATGGTTGTGATGCTCTGTGAAGTGCAGTTCATCGAGTTTGATCTGCTTGTCGAGCACGGTCAGGAATCGTTCGTCAACGCGAGCGTGCTCCCCGGTCGCGCCGAAAGTGAGGACGATCAGCTCCCTCTCCCCTTTTCCCAAAGGGGGAGGGGGTTGGGAGGTGGGGGTCCGCCGAGTGCGTGGCAATGAATCAGTTACGCCAGGAGCCCTCACCACCGGATCATTCGCCTTCACGATTGCAAAGTCCCCTGCGGTCTGTGCGGAGAAGATGCGTTGCTTGGTCGCTGCGTACTGTTCAAATGAATCGTAGCGATCCAAGTGGTCGGGCCAGATGTTTGTGATTCCCGCACTCAAGGGCCGGAAGTGCTTAACCCACTCAAGCTGGAATGAGCTGATCTCCGCCACCAAGATTTGCTCGGGATGGGAGTTCAGAGCGGCCTCCGTCAAAGGAACTTCCGGATAGCCGGAACCAAGGATGTTCCCGCAAAGCACCGCATCGATCCCGCACTGCTTCAGGCAGAGATAAGTCATGACCGTGGTCGTGCTCTTGCCGTTGGTGCCGGTTATGGCGATGATTGGGGCTTTGGAGATGCGATAGGCAAACTCGATCTCGGAGAGAATCTCATAACCTTGATCCTGTGCGGCTTTGAGGATCGGGCTGCGCATGTCCACCGCGGGGTTGACGACCAGCCAAGGCAACAAGCCCCCTTGAGGGGGTTTGGGGGTGTCTCCAAATTCCCCGAATGGATCTGCGTCATCCTTTTCTTGGGGAGGATTGGGGAAATAGCCGACACTCCCAACCCCCTCAAGGGGGCCGCATGGCGGCAAGACCCCATCCCAGTCCATCAGCACCTCGGCCCCAAGCGCCCGAGCATCTTCCAGAATCTCCGGCTTTGCCAACTTGGCAGGGCTGGATTGATCGTAAATCGTCGCGCTCCCGCCAAGTGCAACGGCGGCTTTGGCGATCGCCAACCCGGATCGACCAAGCCCGAAGACATTAACGTGCACTAGCGCACCTCAAATGAGGAAGCAAGAACCAGAGATATGGCAACCAGACTCACGAGAAGCTGAATAAGGGCAAACATCCACACCACCCGAGTCTCGGGCCAACCGGCTTTTTCGAATGCGTGATGGATTGGAGTGTAAGGGAAAAGCCTCTTCTTTCGAAGTTTCACCGAAGCGATTTGTAAGGGCACTGGAACCAACTCTGCAATCATCATCACGCTGATGAGCAAGCAAGCCATCAGAATGATCGAGTTCCCGGAGAAAGGCAGCCTCGTCACGGATTCAATCAGAGTGAAAGGGGGCCTCAACACCAAACACGAGACAGCGAGCCCGAGAACGGCGCCAATCGACAACGAACCCACATCCCCCATGAACACCTTGGCCGGAGGAGCATTGAGAAAGAGAAATGGAATCACCGCCCCAGCCAACGGAACCAACATGACGAGCATCGGCTCCATCCAAGCTGTGGCCAATCCGACGCCAACAATGCCCAGCACTAAACCAAGGAGCAACGTTCCCGCCAGGCCATCTAGGCCATCCGAAAAGTTGTAGGCATTCGAGAAGAACAAGATGAGGAATACGCATCCCGCAAAGGAAAGATTAAACTCCCAACCATAACAAAGCCCGGCTCCAAGGATCGCAATCCCAAGCTGCATGATGATCTTCTGCTTCCAACCGAGACCCCGCTTCCCCTTCAGCATCCGCGGAACTACGAAATCATCGACAAAGCCGATGAGCATGAAACCGATTGCGAGAACTAGGAATGGAAGCTTCGTACCTTCCATATAGCCGATTTCTTCAGGAACCGGGATGAAGAAAGAGGAGATGGCGGTGACGATGTAGCCCGCCATGATGATCAGGCCGCCCATCGTCGGTGTGCCTTGCTTGGCTTGGTGGCCCTCTGGGGCATATTCGCTGATCGTCTGTCGCGACTTGGTGAGAAGGAGAAGCCGCCAGATTGGATTGGCAAGGATCGCCGAGACTCCGAAGGCAATCCAGAAGTGGATGGAAAGTTGTTGGATCACCCAGGGCTCGATCGTCATGCCAACACCTTCTCAAGCTCCAGCGACCGGCTGCCCTTAATCAGAATCGCATCGCCTTCCTTCAAATCTGAAATCTGAGATTTCAAATCTGAAATCGACTCCACCGGCGCCCCGAGTCCATAGCCTGCCGAGAGGGGGCCAAATACGAGAGCCGCCAGGTCCAGCGTCTTCATGTACTCTCCAAGCTCCCGGTGAGCCCGATCCGATTCATCTCCCAACTCATTCATCTGCCCCAAAATCGCCACCCTCTTCCCTGACACCGGCAGAGACATAAACGTCTCGATTGCACCTCTCATGCTCGCCGGGGAGGCGTTGTAGGCATCCAACAGGATCTTCACCCCATCCTTCTCCAGAACCTGCATCCGCATGGGAGGAATCTCCGCATCGCCCAAAGCTTCAGCCGCTTCCTGAGGCGCCAGCCCAAGTGCGGCGGCGGTGCAGATGGCGGCGGCAACGTTCTGGGCAAAGTGCTTTCCTAGGTAGGGAATGTGAGCCTGCCAGGGGATATCCGCGAAGAAGCCGTTGATCGTCGAACCCTCCCAACCCTCCGACTGGATCCCAATCACCCGGCAGTCCGCAGCCTCCGTGGAACCGAAAGTATAGATCTGTCGGTTCCCGGCGGCTTTTGCCAAGATTCCAAAGAACTCGTCTTCGATCGGGAGAACCGCGACTCCATCCCCGGGCAGCGCCGAAAGAAGCTCCGATTTAGCCTCCGCGATACCCTCTCGGGAACCTACCTCGCTGGCGTGCGACCAGCCGATGTTCGTCACCACTCCAACCGTCGGCTTGGAAAAGGAGGCCAAGTGTGCAATCTGCCCCAATCCCCGCATCGCCATCTCAACCACCACGGCTTGGGTTTCCGGGGTGACTTCGGGCCATAGAAGCGGGGCGGTGTATTCAGTGTTCCGGTTCCCTTCGGTCTTTAATATCTCCCCGAGGGGACTCAGCGCCGCCGCCAGGAACTCCTTGGTTGTGGTCTTTCCTGCACTCCCTGTGATTCCGATCACAGGGCCCGCAAACTGATCGCGATAGTAGGATCCCAGCTTCCCCAGAGCCTGAACAAGGTTGGGTACCAGAATGTGCGGCCCCATCACAGGTCGCTCCGCGAGAATCCCGGTTACTCCCTTGGCCAGAACCTGCTCATCAAAGTCATGGCCGTCGACTTTCACGCCCTTGATGGCGAGAAAAAGGTCGCCTGGTCCAGCTTCCCGGGAGTCTGTGGCAAAGCCAGAAACTAAAGCGGGCGAGTCATCGTGCAGTTCCCCACTTACGATCACGGCAAGGTCGCGAAGGAAGGTCGGTGTCATCGCGCCTCCAAGGCTTCTTTGGCCATGAGTCGGTCATCCATCGGATATTTGGTGCGTCCGATGATTTGGTAGTTCTCATGGCCCTTGCCTGCGATCACCACTACATCGCCCGGCTGGGCGATCTTGATCGCGTGGGCAATGGCTTCTCGGCGGTCGATGATGTCGATTGATTCTCTGCCAGGAACGATGCCGGTAAGGACCTCATTCAGGATCGATTGAGGGTCTTCGGTTCTGGGGTTGTCGCTAGTGACCACCGTGATGTCGCTCCGCTCACTAGCGGCTTTGGCCATCTTGGGCCGCTTTGTCCGATCCCGGTCACCGCCGCATCCAAAAGCGGTGATGACTCGGCCTTTAGTAAGAGGTCGAACGGCGTCCAGCAGTTTTTCGAGGGCGTCGGGAGTGTGGGCGTAGTCGACGAGAACTCCGATGCCGAGGTCGTTTGGAACTGCTTCGAAGCGTCCTGGTACTGGGCGCGCCTGCTCCGCCACTCGGCATGCTTCTGGCAACTGGTTCCCTAATGCAACCAAGGCGCTTACAGCCGCAATGAGATTCTCGACATTGTAACTCCCGCCGAGCCTCGACCTGAGCTTTGGGTTGGGCTCCCCAAACGCGGTCAACTCCATCTCAATGTGATCAACCGCAACGGCATGTGCGAACGCCCGCACGTCGTAGTCCGCGGGAGTTGTTTCAAGGTCGTGTGCAGATTTCACTATTCCGAATCTCCAGCGAGGAATATCCAGCAAATCATCACAGTTTGCCCCTACCGGATCGTCCGCGTTCAGCACAGCCCAGAACCGCTTTTCAGTCTGCCTTGGCAACTCCGTAAACAGCCTCAACTTCGCCGCCTCGTATTCCTCCATCGACCCATGAAAGTCCA
>JACMJO010000305.1 GCA_014380605.1 Fimbriimonadaceae bacterium
CACGGACCGGTCGATGATCGAAGTCAACGATCTAGGAGCGGTTGCTTGGTTGAACGAAGCCGCCAACAGGTTCCAACACACCAAACATGGAACGATTCTGGGCATCGGAAGCGTGGCCGGGGATCGGGGTCGGATGAAGCAACCGGTCTACAACGCCAGCAAGGCATTTCTGCACACATATTTGGAGGCCCTGCGCAACCGGTTGGCGAAGGTTGGAGTGAAGGTTGTCACGATCAAGCCTGGCCCGGTCAAGACGGACCTCATCGCCGGCCTAGATTTCCCGAACGCGATGTTGCCCGAGACCGCGGCAACGATCATTCTGAAAAAGGCGGGCCGCACTGGTGAGCACTACTTGTCGCCGGTTCACGCCGTCGTGTTCTTCATCATCCGCAACATTCCCTCATGGATTTTCCGCCGCCTGAAAGTGTGATGCTGCCCCGCGAGGCCGTTCGGGAGGTCACCGGATTTGGCCTTGCATCGCGAGCGGACGGCTACGTTTTCCAGCCGAAGTCCGTGGAGGAAATCCGGCAGGTATTCGCCTTGGCGCGAACGACCGGTCGCCAGATTGTGCTTCGAGGAGCTGGTCGTAGCTATGGCGACGCTTCGATCCTTCACGAAGGCATCGTCCTGGACCTGACCCAGATGAATCGGTTCCTCTCCTGGAATCGGGAGACGGGAGTCGCCGATTGCGAACCGGGCGTTACGATCGAGGGCTTGTGGCGAACCGGACTTCCGAACGGGTGGTGGCCGCCAGTCGTGAGCGGCACGATGTATCCCACGCTGGGTGGCGCGCTCGCGATGAACATCCACGGGAAGAACAACTTTAAGGTTGGCACCCTTGGCGACAACGTTCTGGAGATCGACTTTCTTACTGTTGACGGAATGATTTCCAAGCTGAGCCCGCAAGACGCGATGTTCTATGAGGCGATCTCTTCACCGGGCATCTTGGGAGTAATCACGCGAGTGAAGCTTCAACTGAAGCGAGTCGTCTCAGGAGACCTCAAAGTCTATGCAGAGTCCATGCCCAATTGGTCAGCGCAGTTCGACGCATTTGAAGGCAGAGCTGACAGCGCGGACTACATGGTGAGCTGGGTGGATTGTTTTGCGAAGGGTTCTAGGGCGGGCAGAGGGCTGTTCCACGCTGCTTGGCACGATGCGGCGGAGTCTCTGGAAAGCCTATTGGAATTCCATCAAGACTTGCCTCCCAAGGTGTTTGGGGTAGTTCCTAAGAGCCAGGTATGGCGGATTCTCAAGCCTTTGAATCATCGCCTCGCGATGCGGGGGCTGAATCTCGCTAAGAACCTGAGTGCGAAGCTGATCGGCAATAAGAAAATGTATCGGCAGAGCTTGGTTGCCTTCTCATTTCTGCTGGACTACGTCCCGGACTGGCGGAACGCATACTTGCCAGGGGGATTCATCCAGTATCAGTCGTTCGTATCAAAAGAAAAGGCAGGGACGATGTTATGCTCAGCATGAAAATTGTACAGGTAGCTTGCTGCAATAAATCCGGGAACATAACTCTGG
>JACMJO010000306.1 GCA_014380605.1 Fimbriimonadaceae bacterium
CTTCTTGGTCTTGTGTCTAAGCGTATGTTGGGCGATCAGGCCGCCGGGCCAGCCTCCGACGACTCCAAGCGCCAGTAGCGTTGCCTCGGGAATTCGATCACGATTCCGTCTTGCCGCTCTCTTGTCCATCCAATAAGCGGTGTAGGTCAGTAGACTGAATCCAAGGTAAACAACTGCAATCGGCCAACTCATCCGTCTCATCCGATATTTTGGACGGTTTTACTGGGACTTGCGGCAGATGGGCGAAACCAAAACTTGATTTATACTTCTTAGCAAACGAATTAACCCGTCAATAATGAAAACAATTGAAATGAGAAAACTCCTAACCCTTTGCCTCATCGCCGTGGCTGTTCCGTCCCTGTTTGCCCAAGAGGACATGTCTGCCCAGCCAAGCAAGGCCAGCCAGAAGTATGCCGAGTTCCGGCACCAGGACGTCGAACCAACTTACGGCCTTGCGAAAGTGAAGGCGATGGTCAAGCGGCTGAAAGAGGACAAGGACATGAATCGATACTTGCCGGACAAGGACTACGCAGCTCTGTCCTTCGAGGAGAAGTTCACCTTCGCGATGATCCATGGCGAGGACTTCAGCCAAAACTGTGACGCCATGCCGGCGATCATGGACGAGCATAAGAAGATCTTCAGTTTCTTCCCTAGCGCCTTCGACGATGAGGTCGCTTGGAGCCAACGCCAGCGAGATTTCCTCAAGGGCAACCGAGCCAAAGTGATCGCCCTCATCAAGGACACGATCCTAACCAAGAAGCGAGTGGGGTCGAACCTGAAGAGCGCGATTCTGGAGCTCAATGCCGTTGAGACCATTCCTGTCTTGGTCACAACTTACAACAGAGATCGCAAAGATCACGACATTCTCACCCTGATGATGGTCCTGATGAAGGAAAACAAGTTCCCTGCGTTCCTGAAGTCGTCCACCTACAGGAGGCTGTACGGCGACGAGGACAACTACATGTCGTTCGTCATGGCCACTCCTGCCATCCAGCGGGAAACCATCAACTGGGCAACTTCGCTGTATAAGAGCAAAAGACTTCGTTGATTCTCTTCGTCTTTACCGCCCTGCTTTCGCTTCCCGCCGACCATGAATTGGTGGAAGTGAAAGCGGGCAAATATGTGCTGGGCAAGGTGGGCCGAGTCGCCAACTACCGTCGCACGGTAACGCTTAAGGCATTCCAGATCGCCAAGTTTGAGACCACCAATGCCCAATTCGAGGCGTTCGTGACCGCCACCGGGTACGTCACCGATGCCGAGCGTCGAAAGGACGCGATGGTTTTCGAGCCGGGGCTCAAAGAGTTCCGCTGGATCAGCGACTCGACAGCCTGTTGGCGGTTCCCCAACGGCAAGACTCGGGGCGACCTTACGGGCAAAGAAAGCCATCCCGTAACTTGCATCAGCTTTCAAGACGCCCTCGCCTACTGCAAGTGGGCCGGCGTTCGGCTTCCTACCCTCGACGAGTGGGAGGCCGCTTGTCGTGCGGGGACCAAGACCGACTGGTTCTTTGGCGGCGACTCCAAGCCGATCGGCCAATACGCAAATATCTGGCATGGCCGAGACCACCTGAAAGCCGACGCCTCGGACGGGTTCATGTACACCTCCCCGGTCGGCCATTTCAAGCCCAATCCTCTGGGTCTGTACGACATGTATGGAAACCTATTCGAATTCTGCTCGGGCAAACTGCCCGGCGACAACCCCACCGCCGTCCATGCCCGGGGCGGCTCGTGGTGGTGCAGCAAGAACTCGTGCAACTTCTTCACCTCCGTCGATATCGGCAAGGTAGACCGTCGAGCCTCCTTCAGCAATCAGGGCTTCCGCGTCGCGAAAAGCACATGAGCCCGTCGGAGCAACGCTGCTTCAGGTTCCAGTTAACGCCAAAACATCCGATGTCTCCACCAAAATCGGTGCAGACATCGGATATCTGGATCTTCGCTTAGGATCGCTTGCGGCGAAGCAGCGCGAGAGCGCCAAGCCCAAGGGCACAGAGCGTTGCTGGCTCTGGTACAGGCGTGACGTTGACCGTATACAAAACCCGTCCGGAATCGTATTGGTTGCCGGTAACGCCATTGTAAGTCACCTGCACGTACGGCAAATTTCCCGGCGCGCCGACATTAAAGTCATGGAGCCCAAGTTGGGAAGTCGGTAGGACCGTAACCCGAAAAAGCTCGCCCGTGAAAGGAGTAGTGCCAGCCGTCGTAACCCAAGTGAAATACGCTGTACTGTTAAAAGCGCTCGAGAGGTAATCCGAATTGGACGGCAGGGCAGGAAACGCGATCGTGGTGGTGGCGCCACCAGCTTGGCCTTGTTCGTCTTTGGTGATCGTGCCCGTAAAAATGAGGTCGGTCGAAACCAGCGGTAGGACAATCGACTGATTGGGCTGGTCCAGCGTCATGGTGAACGCGGCATGCGCTCCTGAAGCAGCGAGCACAAACGCGCCCACAAGCAAAAATCTATTATTCATAATCCTCTCCAAACAACTAACATTCGCCAAGGTATGGCAATTGCATTCTACTTGGCATCGATTTGATTAGTCCATAGCCTTTGAGGGTTATGGCGACTTGGAGTATTCGATGACGATGTAAGGCGTCAGCTTGAATCGGAAGGTCTTGCGATCGGCGGAGAGATCGCATTTGTCCACTCGCTCCGTGCCGACCTTCTTCCCCGATATCTTCTTGACCCTCA
>JACMJO010000307.1 GCA_014380605.1 Fimbriimonadaceae bacterium
ACCGCCACCTGGGGCAGCCTCATCGGCTCGGTGCTGCTGTTGGCCAGGCAAAAGCTGACAGTACCGGTCAATCTGACGGTGCTCATCGCCATGATCCCGACCTTCACCTATAATTACATCCTGAGCGACGGCCTGAAGATCATGGGGGGAGGCATCGGGTCGGTGATCTTCACCGCCACCATCGTGCTGATCGGTGTGCTGCTCCTGGTTTACGCCCGGGCCATGCGCAAACGCGGCGTGCTGCGCTGAGGAGTGCCCACAAAGAAACCAAAATGAAACTCAACGAAGTCATGGCTGCGCTCGAGGCGAAGGGCAGCGAGTCCATCAAGCGCCTCCTGATGAAGCACGGCGCGAAGGAGCCATTCTTCGGCGTGAAGATCGGCGACATGAAACCGATCGCGAAGAAGCTGAAGGGTGAACAGGCCCTCGCACTGGAACTCTTCGCCACGGGCAACGGCGACGCCCAGTATCTCGCGGGCGTGATCGCGGACGGGCGCCAGATGACCGCCGGGCAACTGCAGACTTGGGCCGACACGGCGACATGGGCCATGAGCTCCATGACGGCCGTGCCCTGGGTGGCGTCGGAGCATCCGGAGGGATTCAATCTGGCGATAAAGTGGATCGAATCGAAGAACGAAGAGGTTGCCCGGGCCGGCTGGAATACGCTCAGCGCCTTGGCGGCCACGATTCCCGATGCCGACCTGCCGGTCGCCCGGTTCGGGAAACTGCTGGATCGGATGGCTCGCGAGATGCCGAAAGCCACCGAGGGGGTGCGCTACGCGATGAACAATTTCATCATCAGCTGCGGCACCTACATCGCGCCGCTCGGAGCCAGAGCGATCGCCACGGCCCGGAAGCTTGGCAAGGTCGAGATTGATATGGGCGACACCGACTGCAAGGTGCCCGACGCCGAGAGCTACATCATCAAGAGTCGCCGTGGTGCTGCCGTCGCACCCAAGCGCAAGACCGTGCGGTGCTGAGCAACAGTTAACCGCGGATCACACCGATACCCTTCGTTTACGGACCTTCGGGTTGGTGGCGAGGTAGGGGGCCCGGGTTTCCTGCACGAGCACCTCGGCAGGTATCTGCAGGCCGCGATGAAGAGCCCGGATCATGCTGAGGCTGAGCGGACGCTTGCGATTCATTACCTCGGAAACCTTGCTCTTACTTTGCATGTAGGGCTGCAAATCGGCCGGAGCCAGACCGGCCTGATCCATGCGAAAACGGATCGCCTCGATGGGATCAGGGGTGGCGATGGGGAAGTGCTCCTCCTCGTATTTTTCGACGAGCAGCGACCATAGCTCCAGCTCAGCCTCGTCGGGAGAAGACTGACCCATCAGCACCTCGAGATGGACGAGAGCTGCCTGGTAATCGGACTTTGTCTTTAGGACTTTTGGCTTCATGGGGCAGGTTAGATGAGGGTGGCGTCGATACGGTCGTAATCAGAGTCGGTACCGATAAAGCGGATGAAAATGATACCGGTGTTGTAGTGGAGGCAGACGATGAGGCGGTAGGTGTTGCCTTTGATATTAAACACGACCCGATTGCCCGGCAGGGCGTCAGCGGAGCGGTAGCGAGCTTTGATGTCGGTAAATAATTTCCAGCGGGTTGATTTGGCTTCGTGGAACCACGACTTGAGCGCCTGTTCAGAGTCGGCGTGGCGTTCCCAGAAGTCTTTTAGCTTCTTGCGGGAGATGACACGCATGCGATGACAGAATAGTTCCCATTATGGGAACCCTGTCAAGCCTCGGCTGAACGTTGCCGGTCACCGCCTTGGACTAAATCTCCCCCTTGGTCAGGCCCATTTGCCACTGGTCATGAGTCTGTCGTGACGCAATCGTCGGGGGCTCATGAGTCGTGTGATGTGCTACAAGTGTTTTTGGCCGCAGCCGCTATGCTGGTGCGGGTCGATCACGCCCATGCGGACCCGGACGAAGTTCGTGATCCTCATGCACCCGCATGAATTCAAGCGGATCAAGGCCAACACCGGCCGGCTCACCCACCTCTGCCTGGCCGACAGCGAGCTGCACATCAGCGAGAGCTTTGACCGGCACGAGGCTGTGCAGGCCCTGATCGATTACCCACAGAATTACCCCGTGCTGCTTTATCCGGGACGTGACGCGATGGATTTGTCGACGGTCCAAAAACACGACCCTCAACTCTCAGCCCTCAACGCTCAGCTCGAGTCGCGGCGCCTCGTGGTCTTCCTGCTGGACGCCACCTGGCGGCTGGTCCGACCGATGTTGCGTCTGAGTCCCAACCTGCAGCGTCTGCCCAAGATCATGTTTTCGAACGCCGCGCCCAGCCGATATCTCATCAAACGGCAGCCTGAGCCGGGATGCCTCTCGACGCTTGAAGCCACGCACGAGCTGCTCCTCGCCCTCGACCGCTCCGGACTCGACCATTAC
>JACMJO010000308.1 GCA_014380605.1 Fimbriimonadaceae bacterium
CGGAAGGTCTTCCCGGGATACATTCTTATTCAGATGTCGTTGTCCGACGAAGCCTATAAACTTGTCAAGTCGACAAGCGGAGTGACTGGGTTCGTGCAAAGCGGAAACAAACCTGTACCTCTTGAAGAGTACGAAGTCCGAAGGATTCTTTCGAACCTCGAGACCAGCAAGGAAGCCCCCAAGGTTTCTTGGAACAAGGGAGATGCGATTCGCGTGGTGGAAGGCCCCTTCTCAGACTTCTCAGGAAAGATCGAAGAGGTCAACAGCGACAAAGAGAAGCTCAAGGTTCTTATCAATATCTTTGGCCGCGATACTCCCGTCGAACTGGAATATTCTCAGGTCGAGAAGCTGTAATCAGTCTCGCCAAAACACAAAACGCCAAACCAAAGTCTATTTGTGGTTTGGCGTTTTTGCGAGAAGACATTCCCGAAGCGTTCCCTCTCCGCATAACGTATCATTCCATTGATGCCCATGCCCGTTATGCCTGCCAGATGGGTTCTCTCAGAACGAAATCAAGCCGCCGAGACAACACTACGGCAAGAACTCGGCGTTTCCGCCATCGTTGCCGCCCTGCTGGTCCAGCGCGGCATCTCTGATCCTACCTCCGCCGATCTCTTCCTAAACCCCTCACTCGACCACCTCCACGATCCTTCCCTTCTCCCGGACTACGAACTCGCTCGTGACGAAATACTTGGGGCGAAAGAGCGAGGTGACCTCATTTTTGTTCATGGCGACTACGATGTGGATGGAGTTACCAGCGCTGCGATTTTCCACCGATTCCTCACCAAGATCGGAGCCAACGTCGAAACCCACGTTCCCCATCGTATGAAGGAAGGTTACGGAATCCATCACAGTGCGGTCGAGGTAGCCAAGCAGAAAGGCGCCAAGCTGTTTCTTACCTGCGACTGCGGGATTTCCGCCCATGACAGGGTTGAAGCCGCTAAGGAAGCAGGCATGCGCGTCGTTGTGACCGATCACCACACCGTCGGGCATTCCCTTCCAGATGCCCACGCGATCGTCAATCCGCATCGAGCCGACTCGAAATACCCATTTCCTGAGTTGAGCGGAGCAGGCGTGGTTCTGAAGCTTTGCGCGGGCCTTACCCGCGATCTCGGCATGCCCGTGGATAAGTTCTATCGGGGATTTCTGGACCTTGCGGTGCTCGGCACCGTCGCCGACGTTATGCCGCTTTACGGTGAGAACCGAATCATCGCCAAGTTCGGCTTGGAACGATTAGCCGAAACCCAGAAAGTTGGCTTGCAGGCGCTGAAGGAAATCGCAGGAGTCAAACTGCCGCTACGAACCTATGCAATTGGTTTCCAACTTGGCCCAAGGATCAACGCCGTCGGCCGAATCGACGACTCGGGCCTGGCACTCAAGCTCTTGCTGGAGAACGATTACGAAGCCGCAAAGGGGATAGCCCTTACGATCGAGCAGTTCAACATAGATCGAAAGGACTCTCAGCAGAAGATGATCGAAGAGGCCATCGAAATGGTGGAAACCCAGGGTCTGGCCGAGAAGTACGTCATTGCAGTTGCTAGCGCAGATTGGCACGCAGGGATCGTAGGCTTAGTTGCAGGGCGACTTGTCGAAAGGTACAACCGGCCCGCTTTCTGTTTCATCATCGACGAAGCCAGGGGCCTCTATAAGGGCTCTGCGCGCTCCATTCCCGCCTTTAGCGTCGTGGATGCCATTCGGGCTTACCCCGACCTCATCGAGGGCGGAGGGCACAATATGGCGGCAGGATGTTCGTTCCTATCATCGGAGTTCGAGAATGTCGCCGCTTTGCTAAACGAATATGC
>JACMJO010000021.1 GCA_014380605.1 Fimbriimonadaceae bacterium
GCAAAGACTGCGATTTCAACGCCGTGCTCGATGCGGAAAACAACCAAGCCGAAGTCCGCATGAAAGAAATGCGCGAGCGTCGCCTACAGATGCTCTCCGATCGCACCTCCATCCGCGTAGATGGCAGCAACGTCGACCTAGAACGCGAAGTTATGTCGATCGCCGAAACCGAACTGCGCTACCAAGCTTTAACTGATATGACCGCCCAGTATTTCGCCGGGCTCAAAAACGCGATCCGAGAAGGACGATAAACCATGAACCTCAACTCCGCAATGCGCATCTCATCCACCGGACTCGCCGCCGAGCGATTCCGAATGGATACGATCTCCGCGAACATCGCGAATGCAAACACCATTAAGAAACCGGGTGCAGATGCATGGCATCGACAAGACGTCATTCTCAGCGGCGATGCAGATGGAGTAAGGGTGGTGGGCGTCGTCGATAACAAGGACGACTACATCGTCAAGTACGAACCTGAAAATCCTTATGCCGACGAGAACGGCCAAGTCTTCTACTCGAACGTGGACCCACTCCAAGAGATGGTCAATATGATGTCGGCTAGTCGAGCCTATGAAGCAAACATTGAAGCCTTCAATTCCGCCAAGAGCATGATCCGTAGTGCAATGGAGATTGGGAAGGTCTAAGCGATTTTAAGATTTACGATTGACTAACTAGCGAAACAATGAACATCCCAAACATTGGCGGCATTCAAAACAAGGCCCTGGAGCAATTCCAGAATCAGGCTGGCAAAGCCGTTGGTAAAGGTGGGAACGATGACGACTTTGCGCAGACGTTGATGGACGTCCTGAAGGAAGTGAACGACAGCCAGCATAACGCTCGGCAGGTTGGGAACGACTTCATGACGGGTCAACAAGGGATCGATATTCACGACTTGAAGATCGCCATGGAACGCGCAAGTATTGCAATGAACCTCACTATGCAAGTGAGAAACAAGCTTCTTGAAGCCTACCAGGAGATCAGCAGGATGCAGGTTTAGCGGTATTACTGTGTTTCGGTTCTACGGTTATGAAACCGTTACCCCGCAACGCCGAAGTGCCGCAATACCGTCTGAATATCGTCCCCCAATGACACGGAACTAATACCGCCATGGGTGGCTTAATAATTAAATTCAAAATGTGGTGGGATGGCGCTGAGAAGAATCAGCGCCTGATCACAATCGGCGGCGGAGCATTTCTATGCCTGCTGCTCGCTGGCGTCTTCGTCTTTGCGACCAAGCCCAAGATGGCCCTTGCCTTCTCGGGCCTCTCGCCTGCCGATACTGGAATGGTCGCGGCAGAGATTCAAGGCATGGGACTTCCCGTCGAATACGATTCGGCGGGCAACGTAAGCGTGCCGCAGGAAAAGATTCCGATGGTCCAGGCAACCCTGGCCATGAACGGCAAACTTCCCCGCACGAATAGCCATCTCAATAAGCGGGATCTCAACAACATGCCGGTGATGGCTCCTCCTCGCGTCGAAGAAGAGCGTCTGCTTGCGATCACCGAAGGCCAGCTGGCTGAATCCATTGAGATGTTTACCGGCGTCAGCCAAGCGCAAGTCCACCTTGCCAAAGGCAACGATTCCCCGCTCCTCGACCGAGCCCGTGAGGCCACGGCCAACGTTACGATCGTCGAGAAAATCGGCAACTCTGTCACCTCAGACCAGGGTCGGGCGATGGCCATGCTTGTCGCTAGCTCCACGCCAGGGCTTGATCCCGGAAAGGTCTCAATCTTCAGCCGAGAAGGCCGCGCCATCTGGGACGGTCAGGAAAACAGCGGCTCGAACGGTAAGGCCGTTACAAAGCTCGAAATGGAGAAGCAGGTCGGCAGACAGACTCGCGACGACCTCCAGGAACAGCTGAATCGAATCGTTGGAATCGGCAACGCGCTTGCATCCGTGGAAGTTACTCTCGACCTCGACAAGGTCAACCAAAGCGAGAACACCACCACTCCTACTGAAGACCCGATCTCCAAAGAAAGCGTGAAGGAGACGATGGGTATGCCGGGTGGCAGCACCGCTAGCGGCGCAGCTGGTCCTGCCTCAAACGGCCTTGGCGGAACCGCAGCAACCGGGGCAGTCCCCGGAGGCGACTATAAGGTCCAACAGGAAAGATTTGAAAAGGGAGTCAGCATCACTCAGAAGACGACCGAGAAGGCTCCCGGCGAGGTCAAATCGATGGGGATCACGATCCTCGTGAACACTGAGAAAGTCACCGAAGCCGCCGACCTTGAAAAAATTCGCGAGCTTGCCGCCGCAAAGCTGGGCCCAAAAGCAGCCGACACAACCAATTTCACTAGTAGCGTGATCGGCTACAAGTTCGACAACAGTGCCATGGTTGAGTCCGCCAAGGACGTTGCCGCCGCAAACAGCTCGGCTCGAATTCAGCAAATCCTGTCCATGGCTCCAATCCTCGCCCTCGTTATCGTAGCGTTCTTCGTCATGCGAACCCTCGGCAAGATGGGTAAAGGCTTTGCTGGTCAGCCGCTGATGCTTGCCGGAGCGGGAGGACCTTCCTTACCAATGGGTGGCCCAGCCTCATCCGTCGCCGCTCTCGCCGCGCACAGCCTGGCAATACCAGAAGCTGCGGTCCAGAAAGCTCTTGACGCAGGCGTCGTCGACGAGGAACTAGCGGCCGCCCTGGCCGAAGCACAAAAGCATGTCGGCGTCGAATCGGTGAACGTCCCCAGCATCGGCAACCGGATTAATGTGCCCCTAGAACAAATCAAAAAGATGAGTAATGAAAAGCCCGAGGTCGTCGCAATGTTGATTCGAAGCTGGCTCCTGGAAGAAGGAATTCGAAGATGAGAAAGCGCCAAGAAGAGTTGAGCATGAGGCAGAAGGCCGCCATCATGCTGATGGTTCTCGGGCCGCAGTCTTCGGGAAATGTGGTTCGCCACCTCGATGAGGACCAAATCGAGGTTCTTTCGCTTGAACTCGCAAGGCTCGATAAGGTCACGCCAGAGCAGCGCGAAGGCGTCATTCGCGAGTTCTATGAAGTCGCAATCGCTCAAGACTACATCGCCGAAGGCGGTGTAGAGCATGCGCGACGAGTCCTGGAAGAGGCCTTTGGCAACGATCGCGCCGAAGAGGTCATCAAAC
>JACMJO010000309.1 GCA_014380605.1 Fimbriimonadaceae bacterium
CAGAGAGTGTCGGAGGCGGAGGCGGAGGTGGAGTTGGTCAAGCCGCCAAGGATATGGCTCGGCGAACCGCCGCAGGCGGAGACGCACCAGCTGGCTCGGGTCAAGCGGGTTCTGAGGGCGGAGAATAAGCCGCCAAGAGCAAGGCTTTATCGGACGGCAGGTCGGAAGCATGATCCGCCGATCCGTCCGCAAACGCTTCCATACCGTCTATTGGACTCCGCCAGAGTTTGATATCCAAGCTCCTGCGATCTTCGTGCCCAATCACCATGGGTGGTTTGATGGATACCTGATGTTCCATGTGGTCACGCGCTTACGAGTACCTACCCTCGATTGGATTCAGGAGTTCGATGCTTTTCCCCTTTTCGCTAAGATCGGGGGCCTGCCTTACCCCCTAGGCGACCCGGATCGAAGAACAGCGACGGTTCTGAAGACCATTCGCTTAATGGAGAATGAAGGGTGGTCTTTATTGCTTTTTGCCGAGGCTGAACTGCACTATCCGCCCGAACTACTTGAATTCGGCAAGGCACTGGCGACGGTCGCCCGGAAGGTCCCCCGCGTTCAGGTGATACCTGTCGCCATCCAATATGAGATGGCTCTCCACGAGCGCCCTGAGGCATTTATAGCCTTGGGCCAACCGGTTGCCCTTGGCGACAATCTAATCACCCGCACGCGAACGGCTGTTGCCGGGCTTCTCAATGAGACATCAACCAGGATTAAGAAAAACCGCAATGAGTTCCAGATACTTGCGAAGGGCATTCCCGACGTGAACGAGCGATGGGATCTGCGACGGCTTAATGGTTCGTCCTAAAACTTCGTTGCCGATAAACATGAAGTTGTTAGCGTAACCTGAACATTGTGGGAATCGCGATCAAAGAGGCGAAATCTGAGTTTGGGTTCGAAGGAGCATTTGCCAGCTCGGCAGACTTTGCGATTTGCCGGCGCATCCATCGTCAGCACGGAACCACTTACTACTTCGCTTCCAAAAAGTTTCGGCCTGAAATCCGCAAACGAACCCATGCGCTCTATGGATTTGTTCGTACTCCCGACGAATGGGTAGACAATCCGAATGACCTCTCACTCGAGCAAAGGGCTAACTATCTTCGGGATTGGAGGGCCCAACTCCTACGAGGCATGGACGGGGTCATGCCGGAGCACCCTGTCATGCGAGCGTTCTGCGACGTCGTCTGCGAAACAGAGATGCCGTTGGAGGAGCCCTTGTGTTTCCTCGACGCAATGGAGCAGGACCTTTCCACCGGACGGTACGACACCTACCTAGACCTGCGTGGATACATGAGGGGCTCGGCGGCCGCGGTCGGGCTGATGATGTGCCATATCCTTGGAGCCCCGCGAACCGCCAAGATCGAGCGGAGCGTTTATGCCCTAGGCGAGGCAATGCAACTCACTAATTTCCTGCGCGACGTGAGCGAGGATGCCCGCCGAGGTCGAATCTATCTGCCGCTGGAAGATCTGGCCACCTTCTCCGTTAGTGAGGACGATGTCCTTGCCGGTCGTATGACTGAGGAGTTCAAGACATTGATGAGGTTTGAGATCGCAAGAGCCAGGGCGCTTTACGCAGAAGCCGACACCGGCATTCCCTTGTTGCCCCGAGACACTCAAAAACCTGTCTTGCTTGCCCGAATTCTTTACTCCAAGATTCTCGGCAAGATTGAGGAACGAGATTTCGATGTGTTCGGCGGAAGGGCGAGGACAGGAAAAGTAGATAAGCTCCGAACTGCCTTCCATGTTTTGGTAAGAGGCTTGAGCACAATTAAGAAAACCCAGTAATTATACTAGCGTAACCCAGTAAATCAACGTGGAACTCCCCTAGTGATGTTTACAGTATTCCGCGCAATTTGCCCTGCGGGGTAGCGGATACAGCGAGTCACGGAGGAAACGCATGTCATTCAGAATCAATTCCAATATCGCAGCCATGAACGCGCTGCGGAACGTTGGTCAAACCAATACAAACTTCAATCAGTCGATTGCCCGCCTTTCAACGGGTCTTCGAATCAACTCGGCCGCCGACGATCCCGCCGGCTTGATCATCTCAGAAAGTTTCCGAGCCCAATTGAATGGACTTGATGCCGCACTTAGGAATAGCCAAGATGCGGTGAACTACGCAAAGACTGCGGAAGGCGCGTTAGACGAAATCAACCGGCTTCTCCGCGACGCTCGTGGACTTGCAGTTGCAAGCGCCAATACGGGAACCCAAAGCCAATCGGCAATCCAAGCGAATCAGGCTCAGCTTCAATCTATCTCCCAGTCGATTTCTCGAATTGCTCAACAAACTCAGTTCGGGACCAAGCGACTTCTCGACGGTAGCTCTGGCGTAAGCGCTAACTCCGTTGCGGGCACCTTGGTTAGTCAGATCAATGTTGGCGGCACCTTTAATGGCGCGTCGATTACCAGCAACACCTCCATCGTTGCGACTTTGACTCAAGCCGCAACTCAAGCCTCGATCACCGGCGTTACCGCGACCTTAGGTCAGACGGTAGCTGCAGGTTCATTCTCCATCAACGGTGTGACGTTCACCGCCAGCGCCACCACGACTGTCCAGCAAGTGATCGATCAGATCAATGCTTCTCAGGGTCAAACCGGCGTTGCCGCGAGCCACAATGGCACGGCGATCGTTCTCAACACGACTGCATACGGCTCGACCGCCCGAATCGACCTTACTGACTCCAACGGAGTTGTGCGAGCCGCAGGCGCCGGCTTTACATCCTCAACCGGCGTGAACGCCCTTGCGACTGTCCAGGTCGGAACGGCAACCGCGCTATTCACCTCAAGCCAAAGCGGCAACGACGGCCTCACGTTAAGCGATGCCGACGGCAACACCATTCGGTTGACCGCGGCGGGCAACGTCGAAGCGTCGATTCAAAATGCGACGATCGGCCAGATCACGGTAGGAAGCAGCCAGTTCCAGATTGGCGCCAATGCCGGACAGACAACCAACCTATCGCTTGGCAACTTTGCCGCAAGCCAGTTAGGAACGGGAGTCGTCTCCGGAGTTAATCTGAGCAATCTCGACATGACCTCGGCGACCGGAGCCAACAATGCGATGAAGGTCATCGACGCCGCGATTGAACAAGTATCCAAGTCCAGAGGCCAGATCGGTAGCTTCCAACGAAACATTCTCGAGTCGAACATTCGTTCGCTCGGAGTTGCGAGAGAAAGCCTCTCCGCAACCGAGTCCACAATCCGAGATACCGATGTTGCCGCAGAGATGACAACTTTCTCCAAGTTGCAGATCCTTCAACAGGCAGGTATGTCCGTGCTGGCCCAGGCCAACCAGGCTCCACAAGCGGTTCTAAGCTTGCTGCGAGGCTAGTTGTTCTGACAGCGCAACCTCCACTCCAAGGTCGTCGGCACGGAAGCCGGCGGCCTTTTCTGTTTGGAGAACCCACCCGGGTATCGTTCCTAAATTCTTGTTGCCTACAAAACTATCTGTCAAAAATGCAAAATTTTTGGTAGACTAACGTAGACATGCGACGAGCTGAATTGATGAACGGACGGGAAGAGAAGATGGCGAACGAAGGAATCGAGGCACGCGAGAGGGCGCTTCAAGTTGCGCTGGGCCAGGTTGAAAAGGCATTCGGCAAAGGCGCGATTATGCGTATGGGTGAAGGGAATCGAGAATCCATCGAGGCCATTTCGACAGGTTCGTTAAGTCTGGATACCGCCCTTGGAATCGGTGGCATCCCGCGAGGGCGAATTATCGAGATTTATGGCCCCGAGTCCGGCGGAAAGACCACCCTCGCCCTGCATTGCGTCGCAGAATGTCAAAAAGCGGGCGGCCTGGCACTTTTCATCGATGCGGAGCACGCGATGGACACCGAATATGCTCGCGCGCTGGGCGTCGATGTGGACAAGCTTTACATCTCTCAGCCAAACAACGGCGAAGAAGCACTGGAGATTGCCGATGCTATCATTCGCTCCGGCGCCGTCGATCTGGTTGTTATCGACTCGGTTGCCGCCCTTGTTCCAAAGGCAGAAATCGAGGGTGAGATGGGAGACTCCTTTGTTGGACTTCAGGCTCGAATGATGAGCCAAGCCCTCCGAAAGCTAGGTGGATCGCTCAGTAAATCCAAGACCTCGGCGATCTTCATCAACCAACTTCGAGAAAAGATCGGCGTCATGTACGGCAATCCGGAAGTCACGCCGGGAGGACGCGCCTTGAAGTTCTGGGCTTCTGTTCGCTTAGAAGTTCGAAAAGGCGACGCCATCAAGAACGGCCCCGATCAGATCGGCGCGCGTACCAAGGTCAAAGTCGTTAAGAACAAAGTTGCTCCACCTTTCAAGACCGCAGAGTTCGACATGATCTTTGGCAAAGGTATTTCCAAGTCCGGCGATCTCTTGGATATTGGAACTGAGAAAGGCATCATCACACGATCGGGTACCTACTTTAATTACTCTGAAACCCGCTTAGGCCAAGGGCGGGACAACGCGAGAACGTTCCTTGACGAGCATCCTGAAGTGTTCAAAGAGATCGACGATAAACTGAGAGCTCAGTTGCAAGCTGATCGACCCTCTGCCCCTGCTGTAGCCGTAGTTGAAGACGAATCTGGCGAAGATTAGGAGCATCGGTTGAGCGAGCTTGTCGACACGATGTGTCTTGAAGCGGCATTTCGCTTTTTGAGCGGCCGTGATAGATTCGTCGCCGAGATTAAGCAAACTCTGGAGCAACAAGGCTTTGGGCCAGAAGACATCGAAGCCGTCGTACGCCACTTAATCCGACGTAAACTAGTCGATGATAGACGTTCGACACAAAATCTTGTCGCTCATCGGTCCGGGAAGCGAGCGGCAGGGGTAGAAAAATTACGCGCCGAGTTGGAAAGACGAGGCGCTCCGGCAGAAATCATCGACGAGTGCCTTGCGGAGTTATCGCCTGCCGATCAACGGGAAGCTATGATCGCCGCCCTGACGGGAAAGTTTAGAACAACGGATGATCGAGCTCGTGCGGCTCGATTCTTGTTGAGTCGAGGCTTTGCCGAAGAAGACCTGGAAGGCGCCCTCGTTGAGTTTTTTGGCTCTGTCTAATTCCCGGCAAAAAAGAATATGCCTGATACCCTGATCACTCTTGTCTGGGGCCTGGGATTTGCCGCGATCTTAACGAGCGGCCTCTATCTCTTTTGGCTTCGTCCAACAACCGAGCGTGCCAAACGACATGCCGAGAAGGACGCTGAACTAAAGGCGGGGGCCGCAATCCTTGACGCCAAGGAAGAGGCCATCCGGGTACGGGAGAGGCTCGAAGATGAGGTTCGGCAGAAGCAAGCTGGGCTAAGTAAGCAAGAAGACAAGCTCTGTGCCAAAGAGGATGCCCTAGACGCCCGTCGCGACCAGCTCGAAAATAGAGAAGAGGCACTCAACGCGTCACGCAAAGAGATCGAAATCCTTCGAGCTGAGGTCGAGTCTCGTCTTGCAAACATCGACAAAGAGCTTCATCGAGTGTCCGGCCTTTCGGTGGAAACCGCCAAGGACTTGATTCTAAGCCGGGTTTCCGCCGAATTCACCGAGATTGCCGCTAAAAAGGCGAAGCAAATCGAGGTTGAGGCGATCGCGGATGCCGAGCACAAAGCCAAGAAAACGGTTCTCGACGTCATTCAACGTTCCGTCGCCGACTACGTAACAGAGGCAACTTTGGCCGTAGTCGAACTCCCCAGCGAAGACATGAAGGGACGAATCATCGGTCGCGAAGGCAGGAATATCCGTGCCTTCGAGCAGATCACCGGCGTGGATCTCATTATCGATGAAACCCCCGAGGCCGTCGTCATCTCATGCTTCGATCCCGTTCGCCGCGAAACCGCTCGCCTTGCCCTGATGAATCTGATGGTCGACGGGCGCATCCATCCTGGCCGAATTGAGGAGCTCTTTGAGAAAGCCAAGGAGGAGGTCGACCGTATGATCAAGGATGCCGGTGAACGAGCAGTTGAAAGAGCAAACGTTCCTGGCCTCCATTTTAAGGCGATCGAAATGCTCGGCCGGCTCAGATTTCGAACCAGTTACGCTCAAAACGTGCTGGACCACTCTGTTGAAGTTTCTCGTTTATGTGCAAGTCTAGCGGCTGAACTTGGATTGAATGTGGACGTCGCCAAGCGCGCCGGACTCTTGCACGACATCGGCAAGGCTCTCGGCCCCGAATGGGAGGGTCCTCACGCTCTTACTGGCATGGAGTTCTTGAGGGGCTTGGATGAGAAGGAGCATCTCCTGAATGCGGTCGGAGCTCACCATAACGAGATTGAGCCTTCAAGCCCAGAAGCCATCCTGGTTATCATCGCCGACACGATTTCGGCCGCAAGGCCAGGAGCAAGAAGGGAGAATCTGGAGAACTACATCAAGAGACTTACGGC
>JACMJO010000310.1 GCA_014380605.1 Fimbriimonadaceae bacterium
AATGCGGTTAAGGTCTTGCAACATTCCGATCTGGAAGGCCTTTTTGACGAGCTTCTCGATCGCTTGCTTGTCGGGAAGGTTCTGGTTGAATACGAAGGGGATGTAGGTTGCAAAGGACGGGCTGAAGTACTCGGCTAAATCTGTCTCGGGGAAGCTCTTCTGAATGCTTCGCGCGGTGTAGGCGGCAAAATAAACTCGAGCCCCAAGCCACTTAAGATTGCTCTGACGGCCGATCATCGCCTGAGCCTGGCTTCCGCTCAGATCGTAAGGTCCAGAAAGCGGGGCAGATCGGGTGATCTTGAGCGCGGGATCGTTCATCTCTTCGATGCGCTTGGTCGCCCACATAGCAACCGCGCCGCCTTCGGAGTAGCCGGTGATGAAAAGATTTGGACCGATGGCGAGGTTCGACTTTGCCGCTACCTCGCGGGCCGGTTTGATGAGGTCTATGCCTGACCAGCAGTTGATGGAGCCAAGGGGATAAGGATGAAAGCCTTGGTGGTCGCCCAGACCAAGATAGTCGGGCATTGCGACCGCATAGCCAGCGGTTGCGAATGCGAGAACTGCCAGGTCCGCCTCTTCGGGAGTCGGGTTGCCTCGATAACGGGAGGGAACATTCTCGCGGTCGGCGGTGGTGCCGTGGAAGTAAACCACCAACCCCTTCGGAGCTCCGGACTTTGGAATGGCAACTAGCCCGCTGAGTTGAACTTTCCGTCCATTCGGCATTCTAGCCCAGTAGAGCGTTTTGAAAAGCTTTACCTCTTCAGGCTGAACCTCAGGCTTCTCTACATCCTTGAACTCTTTTTGATAGCGATCTTTTGCAATCGCGGGATAGAGCTGGCCGTTCGAGGAGAATGAGACAAGCTCCTGACCCATCGCTTGACTGGCAACCAAGAGGCACGGTAGAGCAATTGACACGGTAACGAATCGTCTCATCACAGACCCATACGCAGATCGGCGCCTATTCGCCGAGACGAGCGGGGATTTTGGCGTTAGGCTAGCCTGAACTAGGCACGGCCTTAAAGCCGCCGTCGAAGAATTTCCTCGCCAGAATCAGCGCGGGCGCCATGCCCGTGCGATGGTCGAGCTTGGCTCCCTTGAGGACATGGTGGCGTACTCCGTCTGGGCCAACTCCCTTGGCGCGCATCTCGCGAATGGCCTTCCTCGTGTTCTCGGGACTGACGACCGAGTCCTTTTCCACGCACACCATATAGATTTCGGATCCCATCTCCCAGTCGAAACAGTCCTGCTCGATCAGGGCCTTGACGATCGGATCGCGGCGGTCGTGGATCTGGATGGCTTTGCGGAACTTGGGCTGGGCGAAATCGTTTTGGCGGGCCTTTGCGAATAGCTCCTTGGCTGTGTTCTCGTCCGAGAGGCCCTGGTTGAAGATAGGGTCGATGGCGTCGGCGAAGCTCGGCACGAAGTAGTCCCGGTAGCGGATGCGGACCCCATTGTGATTCAGGCTACGAGCCAGATACGCGGCCAAAAATGCCCGCTCCCTCATGGCTGCCCGATTCGGGCTCTTCCGCAAGAGGAACTTGGCCTGCGTTCCACTGAGGTCGTAGGGGCCCGAGAGTAAAGCGGACCGCACGACGCGCATGGACTCGTCCGCCGCCCACTCGAACGTCCTCGTCGCCCCCATAGCCGCCGCGCCGCCTTGCCCGTAGCCGGAGACATAGTAGCCAGTGCCCATTTTGAGCTTGAACTGCTCCGCGGCAAACCAAGCAGGGTCCAGCATGTCGATTCCCGCGCGCGAGTTGGTCTGCATGTCGAAGTAAGGGTGGACGTCTTTGTTATCGCCCAGGCCGCGATAGTCCGGCATCATGACGGCATAGCCCGCGGTCGCGAACGCGAGTACGGGACCTGCGGTTTCGGCGTTCTTTTCCTCGCCCCGATACCGGGAAGGCACGTTTCCGCGGTTTGCCAGCGTGCCGTGATAAAAGATCACGATGCCCTTCGGCGCTCCGTTCTTCGGCACGGCCAGCAACCCGCTCACCACTTGGCTGGGCTTTTCATCCTGCCCCTGCAGATAGCGAACCTTGATGAGTTGGATGTCGACGGGTTTGATGGCGGGGGCGGCCGCAAAGAATTTCCGGTACTTGGCTTGGACTTCCTTAGCTTTCAAAATGCCGTTGTCAGTGGCCGTGACCAGGTGTTGCGCATAACTGGCCGTAGGCGAAAGCAGAAGCAAGAGGGCAATTATGCGAGGAATTCTCAAGTTCCAATCTCCTTTTGCCGAAGGATTTCGGCGATCCCAGCTAGCCTACTCAAGTTTCTCGGCCCTGCTCAGTAGTAGTGCATTAAAGAAAAACTTGAATGTTCCGTGGGATTGGCCGCGATAGAGGATCTCTGGCCCGAACAAGTAGACCTTGCCCTTGCCTACAGGAGCTTCCGCGATGGCAACTCCATCCTTGAGGAGTTTCTGGCCCCACGCCCAGCCTGATCTAAGCGGTTTCTCCGAATCGAACCAGGCAATCGGTTTGACTTTGGTTGTGTCGGTGATCTTGAAGACGGGCGAGTTGTCGAACATTACGTCGGCCCGCTCTCCCATGCCCCAGGCGACGGGTTGGGTGTTGTCTACTTTCACCTGAAGTATGGAACCTGGGATGTAGTATTCAGTTCTTGGGAGAGGCTTTCCGTCTTTGACCAGGTAGCTCTCGATTGGCAGGTTGAAGTGCCTCGCAATGTTGGTCCCGGTTCCAATCGTGATGATCGAGCCGCCGTTCTCGGCAAACTCCTTCAGCTTGGCAATCGAGTTTGCGTTAACGCTCCCAAGCATGAAGTGGTACTTCTCGGGAATGCCCTCAGTGCTAGGCGCTTGGGCTTCTCGGAAGTTGGCAGGAATGGAGCCGTCTACAAACACGATGGCGTCGTACTTGGAGTTCAAGTTGCCTGCCTCAAGTTCCTTGGGAAAGACGACCTTGTAAGGAATCCCGAACTTGTCCATTATCCAGCGCGTCCATCCGGATTCCATGGAGCCTCCGTAGCGGTCCCAGAGAGCGATGCGAGGGAGTTTCAAGGCATGTTTGTTGCCAGAGAACGTGGTACCACTTTCCAACGCGAAGGCGGGGAGCTCGGATCGCTCCAGCATCCAAACCGGCTTGCCGTCGCGAAGCTGAGCAAAGGCTAGCTCGTAGGAGCCGTTTGAAGCTAGGGGCTCTATCGGGGCACCCATCTTGGTCCCAAACAAATTACCCGTGAACTCAACTGCCTTGACGGTAACTGGTTCAAGCAAGCGATCAAACTGAATTCCGACTTGAAAGGCTAACGTATAGCCAGCGTTATCGTAAGGTGCCGTCGGAGGAGCCCCCGGAGCAGAAAAGTCATTAGGATGATCCTGGGGTTCAAACATATCCAGAATATGGCTTCTGTAAGCCTGATCGCATCGAATGAGAACCGAACCTGCAGGATAAGTCTTGTTCCCGATGCGAGTTGAACTAGGCAGGCTGTCAACGCGGATGCCGTTGAACCTCAGCGTAGATGCAAACCATAGAACGGACTCCATATCCCTTTGACCGGAAGGAATGATGTAGGCCTTTGCATCCCTCATTTCCGGCTTTCTTAAATCCGCCAAAGACTTCGCCTCTGCTACCCGACTTGGATAGTCGGTCCAGGTGTCCTTTCGTCCCTTCTCGATCTGGCGCTTGCCAATCGAGTAGATGCCGTATAGGAATTCCTCCCGCCGCTTTGCCGCCAGGTCCAAGATTGCCATGTTGGCGGTTACCGAGTAGTCGACCGACTGTCGAAACTTCCACGGCTGGGGCTCGATTGGGAAGATCAGGTTGCCTTTTGGGATCAGCCGATCCGCAATGAACGGAATCCTCATAGGAGTCGGGGAGCCGATGGTTTCGGTGAGGATGCCGATCATGTTGTGATAGTAGGCCGTTGTTCTTAGGCCGCCATTCCACCAAGTCGAATAGCTTGCTCCGGTTCGCATGGTGACTCCGGGCTTTCCTTCCTCTACGAAACGGTTGTGCATTGCGGAGCCAACCAATTCGATTCCCGTCATCACCTGGGGGTCGATGTTGTGGTTAAACGGATCTCGGAAAGGCGGGGCGAACATCACGGTTCCGGCCGGTCCCGTTTGGTGATGGTTGTACATGATCTGCGGGAACCACTCCCGGTACATCACCTTGTTCATGTTCTGCGACTCCTTTTGAGTTGCCGCATAGAAGTCTCGGTTGTTGTCGTGGCCGATGTACTTTTGATACAGCCTCGGAATCCGCATGTTGCGCTTGGTCGGGTCGGACTCCTGCATGTACCAATCGCTCACCAAGTCCATTCCGTCCGGGTTGGCGTGAACGAAGAGGATGATGACGTTATCCAGAATCCGCTTTGCCTCGTCATCGGTCCGGCTCACCATCTGCCACGAGGTTTCGATCAATTGCTGCGCGCCAAGGGTCTCCGTCGCATGAAGTCCGCCATCGATCCAAACCACCGCTTTACCCTCTTGCGAGAGCTTCTTGGCTTCTTCGGGAGATATGCCGTCGGCTAGGCAAAGCTTCTTGGCGATCTCTTGAAGGCGTTTCAGCTTCTTGTGGTTCTCAGGCGAAGTGACGATCGCCATAAACTGGTCACGACCCTCCTCGGTCTTGCCGATTGATTGGAGAGTCATGCGATCGCTCTCCTGGTCCAGCTTCCGCCAGTACCCGCTGAACTGTTTGTAGTTGGAGAGGTAGTAGTCGGCTCCGACTTCATGGCCAAAGAACTCTTTGGGAGAGGTGATCTTGGGCTGGGCCAGAGTCAATGCGGGAATGAGATAGAGAACGAAGATTCCGGACCGAATCATGGATGGGACCTTACCCCCTGGGATCGCCGAATTCATTCGGCGCACTTGTCTTTGGCTCCCAGGCGAGCAACTGCAGAGCGAATTTGGCAGACGACTGCAAGTTTGCGCCGAATGAATTCGGCGATCCCAGGGTAATGCGAGTCGGTCTGTAAGCCGGATTCTGTTTTTGTGCAGCGATTTATCTACGCGGCCAACCCGGGCGGTCCGCGGGCCGCATCATCCCGCCCCTATTTGGCCTTGCTTCCAGTGGGGTTTGCCCCCGGCCGCCTTACGACGGACCGGCGTGAGCTCTTACCTCACGATTTCACCCTTGCCTTGCGGCGGTTTGTTTCTGTTGCACTTTCCGTCGGGTCGCCCCGCCCTTGCTTGCGCAAGGCACTGTGCCCTATGAAGTCCGGACTTTCCTCCCCGATTACTCGGAGCCGCTACCCGACCAACTCGCAAGTGTAAGTATATCGGCCCTTTCGAGTGAAACGCGGTGATATGATGAAAGCGTTTCCTTGTATTAGGGATCGAGGATGCAGACCGACTTCACAAATGAGGCGCAATTGCGAGCCGCTCGCCAACTCGCGCTTCACCTGAGGCAAAAGCCAGAGGATGCCCAAAGGCCCTCTGACGAGCTTGCCGAGCAGTTTGGGCTCCCTGCCGCGTTTGTTTCAAATGTGCTGAGCGGGGTGCAAGGCAGTGTACGAAGATCCGACCCCTGGTTGCCACGGATCGACCTTTCCTTCATTGTCCGCGCCTATCGTCGAGTTGATGGCTGGTTTGAGCGCCTCATCAGGAATCCCGTCCTCTTTGTACTCCTCTCCTCTGCTCTGGTGATCGTCGCGTCGTTCTTTGCCGGACCTGACGCTCAACTGAGTTTTGTTTCGAACAATCTCAAGGTCAATGCCGAAGGTCTGTTGATGGTCCTGGCCTTCTTGCTCGTCTTCGGCTTGCACATCGTCACCTTCTTCAAGAAAAAGATGGTCCGCTATGCCCTCTTGAGCAGCCTTGGACTCTGGATCGGTTTGTCGATTCTTACGATGACGGCAGTGTGGCTGGGGGGGAAAGACAATCGGGAATTGCAACCGATCCTATCGGGCGTTCTGTTGCTCATCTCGTTCCTGATGTTGCTGGTTTGCTCCATCTACGCGGCGATCGGGGGCGGCGCCG
>JACMJO010000311.1 GCA_014380605.1 Fimbriimonadaceae bacterium
ACTTCCCCGCCCATGATCGAATCCAAGATGTTCGGCGACACATCCTGGATCTTGTGGACGGTGTGGCATGGGAGACCCGCCCTTTCAAGCGAAGATGCCGTGCCCGGCGTTGCGGCAAGCTTCCTTCCCGAGGTGTGCATCCCCTTCGCGATCTCCACCGCGGTAGCCTTGTCTTCATCCCGAACGGTAAGCAGAACATAGCCGTCCCCCTTGAATTGGATGTTGCTCGCAACCATCGCCTTGTAGAGCGCCGCTTCAAACGTGCGATCGATTCCCAAGATTTCCCCGGTGGATTTCATTTCTGGTCCCAGACTTGGCTCGACTCTCGAAAGCTTCTGGAAGCTAAACACGGGCGCTTTGACGGCATACAGAATCGGCTCCGCGAAGAACTCGGCGAGGCTAGGAACGGGAGAGGCTGTATTCAACACGCCTGTAAACTTTGCTTCTTGGATGATGTGGCCGGCAACGTGGGGAATGCAGGGTGCATCACCCTTAAACGTTCGCGGTTCTCGATCCGGTGATGCGACGCCTGGCATCAGCTCCCACAGCCCGCTTTCGTATCCAAGGTCCGCTAGCTTCTCGCCCATCATGCATCGCGTGGCTAGTTCGACCATTGGGATTCCGGTGACTTTGCTCAGGTAGGGAACGGTTCTGGATGCCCTGGGATTGACCTCCAAGACGTATGCCGTTTCGTCCTGGATGACAAACTGGATGTTCATGAGCCCCTTCACACCCAGGGCCCGAGCCAGTTTGCACGCGCTGCCCACCATCTGGGCCTGCAGTTCGACGCTCAGGGAGATCGGAGGGTAGACGGCCATCGAGTCGCCACTGTGAATGCCTGCCCGCTCGATGTGCTCCATGATGCCCGGCACCAGGGTGTCCTTGCCGTCGCTGATAACGTCGACCTCGGCTTCGCGTCCAAGCAGATACTTATCAACCAACACCGGCTGACCCGGGTTGGCGTCTTCTGCGTACTCGTAGAAGCGCTGAAGGTGCTCTTCACCAAAAACGATCTCCATCGCCCGCCCGCCGAGAACGAAACTTGGCCTCACCAGCACTGGGTAGCCGACTTCCGATGCGACTTCCCTGGCTTCCTTGAGCGAATGAACCGCCCGGCCCCTGGGCCTCGGAATTTGAAGCTCCTCTAGAAGGGCATCAAACTGCTTCCGATCTTCCGCCATTGCGATCGACTCAGGAGAAGTCCCCAGAACCTGGATTCCCTTCTCTTTCAGCCCCTCGGCGAGATTGATCGCAGTTTGCCCCCCGAACTGGCAAACGACTCCGATCGGTTTCTCGTGGGCGATCACATCGAGAACGTCTTCAAGGGTTACAGGCTCGAAGTAAAGTCCATCCCCCGTGTCGAAGTCGGTGGACACCGTCTCGGGATTGTTGTTGACAATGATCGCCCGGTACCCGAGTTTCTCGAGGGCCCAAACGCAGTGAACGCAGGAATAGTCGAATTCGATGCCTTGTCCGATTCGAATCGGTCCGGAGCCTAAAACCAGGACGGTGGGGGTCATGCCGGACAACTATTGTGGCACGGAATCGGGCGCGAAGCCCTGGTTCGGGCCCCAAGGCTAAGTCATTTGAGTCCATTGCAGATGCAGTGACGTCTCAATATGCAGACCATGAACAAGATTTGGATTCCTACTGCATTGGCCTTGATTTTTATGTCTGGGTGCAAAAAAGATGAAGTGACCATAACTGGAGCTGACGGCACCAAGGTTACGGCGAGCTCCGACGGTTCGACAATGACCGTAACCGATGACAAAGGCGTGACTTCGACGCTGAACACCGACAAATCAGGCAACATGACCGTAAAGGACGGGAAAGGCGGTGAAGTAGAAATCGGCGGTGGAAACGTCAGCGAAGGTGATCTCGGGGTCGCCTTCTATCCAGGCAGCACGGAAGTCGGAATGGGCACGAGCAAGATAGAGGACGCTGAAAAGTCGTTTGTAACCTGCGTTCGAACCTCCAAAGACGAACCCTCAAAGGTCCTTGAGTTCTATCAGAGCAAAGTGATGAACCCCAGCCAAGCTAGCACCGGTTCTGGCCAAATGAAGTCGGCCCAAATTTCTGGCAAGCTTGCGGATGGCGGCGAAATCGCCATCGCCGCAACCAAAGACGGCGACAAAGAAACTCAGATCATGATCACCGTCAGGCGCGACAAGAAAAAGTAGCCAGGGAATGAGCTCGAAAACACAACAGCCCGGCAAGCAAATGCTTGCCGGGCTTTTCAGGCTTAACTTACCAGCGACCGCCGCCAGTGGAGCGACCCTTTCCGCCGCCGTAGCCACCGCCGCCACCGCTGGATCGGCCACCACCGCCACCGCCGCCGCCATAGCCGCC
>JACMJO010000312.1 GCA_014380605.1 Fimbriimonadaceae bacterium
ATCCCGTATCTCCTGCCGACATCCGCACATAGAGGCCAGGATCAACTCCGAGCAGTTCGGCGGTCGTTTCATCAACTTTGACTTTGGAAACCTGGACGTTGAACTTGCCGTTGTGATCCAACATTGCGTGCTGGGCATTGATCCCAAGATTCAGCAAGATCTGATGAACGTCCGTGCTGTCGAAACGGATCGAGGGAAGGTCGGGCTCACAACTCAACTCGATTACCATCGTTGAAGGCAAGGTGGCCCGCAACAACTTGATGGCCTCGCTCAGGGTACGTTCCAAATCGATTGCCTCGGAAGTTGTGGGCTTAATGGTGCTAAAGGTCAGAATCTGGCGCACCACATAGCCGGCGCGCAAGGTTGCTTTCTCGATCTCTGAGAGGCTTTCCAAAACCGCCGTATCCTCATGCACGTCGTCTCGGGCGAGGACGAGGTTGCCCGTAATCGACGCGAGTATGTTGTTGAACTCGTGGGCAATGCCCCCGGCCAGCAACCCGATCGCTTCCATCCTTTGGGATTGCCTAATGCGATCGTTCAGCGTCTTCAGCTCAGTCATGTCCCGCACAAAGGCAACGAACGTGTGGCCGGGGCTCGTCTCTTGGGGGACGATTGAAAGCTCGATTGGAAACTCTCGCCCATCCTTGGCCAGCCCAAAAATTTCGATCTTCTTTTCGAAGATCGTGCCGTCGCCTGTATCTAGAAACGTCTCGATAAAGTTCGAGATCGCTTTGCGATGGGCCATGGGCAGCACGAGTTCGATGAAGTTCTTTCCGTTAACTTCGTCGCTTCGCCAACCAAACATCGACGCCGCCGACTGGTTCCAAAGAATGATAGTTCCCTCTTCTCGGATGGCGATAATCGCATCGGTCGCCGAGTCGGCAACCAACCGCCACATGTCGGTGGGCTCTTTCTCGGCGACGGCGAAACCATCTTTGCAATGTGACTCTTTTGTTGGCATCGGTTTTTCGCAAAAGCAGGATCAAAACGTAGAAGCACAACCCCCTCACGAAACTTCACAACCCACTGCTCCCGGCCCGACCAATATCACTCATTAGAGTTCAAGGCCGATCCGTGAAACAAGAGACATATAATGCATACACTCATCGAGGCATGCCTTAACAAAGAGTTTAGAATTCAAGATTGGGACTTGCCCTAAACACCGTACTTCAAAAATGTTACTTACGTTAGTCTCCCTTTTTGTGTCTAGAAAATCATGGACAGGGAATAACGGACAGCGCATACACTAACCCTTTCTTGCACTGACTTCTCTGCGAAAAGGACGTGTGACTAGTCAGGGCCGCGTCGTTTATTGCGTCTATGCACGCAAGCGCAGGCCGTTTGCGATTTTGACCGTAGGTTTGCTCTTTTGCCGACCGAGTATCAGCGTTGAGGTCGCATATTGTCCAAGCACCAACACTACCCCGACGTTTTACTCACCACCGAAGAGGCTGCATGCCAGCTCGACCAGAAGACTCACGTCTTCGTTGAGGTCGACCTAGACTCCGAAACCTTCAGCCAAGGACACATTCCTGGCGCCTTTGTCTGGAACTGGGAGACCCAACTTCGGGACCAAACGACAGGAGACCCGCTCAGCAGGAAAGACTTTGAGGTGCTCATGGGGGCAGCGGGTATCTCAAATGAGACGAAGGTGGTGCTCTATGGGGACAACAACAATTGGTTTGCCTGCTGGGCATTCTGGTTGATGAAGTTGTATGGACACGAGCAGGTTTGGCTTCTCGACGGCGGCCCCCGCAAGTGGCTGTCGGAGAGTCGCCCAATATCCCAGAAACGCTCGGAATTTCCGGTTCCCGCCACATACCACGCTCAGGAGCCTAATCTGAGCCTGAAGGCGACGACAGAAAAAGTGTTCGAGTCGTTCTTCAATCCGAAAACCTATCGACTTCTAGATGTACGATCGTCTGCAGAGTTTGCCGGAACTCTACGTGGCCCCGGGCCGGGAATGGACCCGACGTGCCAAGTGGCTGGCCACATTCCGACTTCCATCAACATTCCATGGAACTTGAATTGCAATGCAGATGGCACATTCAAATCCCCAGATGAACTCCGTTCCATGTACGCCAGCTTCGATATACAACCGGAAATGAATGTCATTACCTACTGCGCAATCGGCGAGCGCGCCAGCCTAAGTTGGTTCGTTCTGAAACACCTGCTTGGCTACGGAGCCGTAATGAACTACAGCAGCTCCATGGCCCAATGGAGCTGTATTCCTAATGCTCCAATCGTTCAGGGCCAGGCTGCTTAGGAAGGTCGCAATAACGTGAAAGTACCAGGAACGCTCATTTCAGAATATCAAGAGAAGACGGTCAAAATGGCCGTGTGGTCATTGCAGATCATCACATATCGACTCAGCACGAAATACGTCTGTATCGTTAACAACGTTGACCCCGGAGCAACGATTTGTCGGGAGTCCGCTTCAACGCGCGAGGCGGCCCAACGTCGCGCTCTTGAGCGCGCAAATCAGTATCTCTCAGGCACCATAACCCTTGATCCTTTTGTGCCCGATGCCATTGAGCCTAGCCTGGCGAAGATCGTGCAACCTAAACCCGAGCCCTCCAAAACGTTCACCGTTGCGGAGTTTTTAGGTGTACCCCTCCAGGATCGCATGAAGTACATCCTCTCGGGCACTCTCGCCTTTGTCAGCGACCAAAACCAGCTGATTCCAGCCGGAACCGCGATGAAGCTCCTTAGCGAAGCATCCGCTTGAAGTTGCCTATAGGTTCAGAGATTGTATGGTACTAGACATTGTAAACCCAAAGTTCTAGGCCACTAGAGGCTTGACCACTTCCCCAAAAACATCGGTCAGTCGAAAATCCCTGCCTTGGTACTGATAGGTTAGACGGGTGTGATCGACGCCCATCAAGTGCAAAAGCGTCGCGTGAAGATCGTGGACGCTGACCGGGTCTTTGGCAACCCGATATCCCAATTCGTCCGTCTCCCCAATCTGCGCCCCCGCCTTGATTCCGCCGCCCGCCATCCACATCGTGAAAGCGCTGGGGTGATGGTCGCGGCCAGGGTAGGCGCTGTCCAATGGAGTTTCGCTCATTGGTGTGCGACCAAATTCGCCTCCCCAAATGACGATCGTTTCATCCAGCAGGCCACGTTGCTTGAGGTCTTTGATCAAAGCTGCTGCCGCACGGTCCGTGTTCTTGCACTGGGCAGCAAGTCCGTCTTTAATGCTGGAATTCGTTCCGCCGCCGTGACTGTCCCAACCCGTGTGATACAGCTGAACGAATCTCACGCCCTTTTCAACCAGCCGCCGTGCCAGCAGGCAGTTGTTCGCAAAGGATTTCTTGCCCGGCTCCGTTCCATACAACTCGTGCATCTCCTTGGGCTCCTTGGTGATGTCCATCAGTTCGGGAACGCTGGTCTGCATTCGGTAAGCCAATTCGTATTGAGCGATCCGGGCTTGGATTTCGGGGTCCATGGAACCTTGGAGCTGAATCTCGTTCAATGCCCGAAGTGCGTCTAGGGTGTCGCGACGAATTTCCTGGGTAACTCCGTTGGGGTTTCGCACAAAGAGCACGGGTTCTCCCTTCGTCCTCAGTTCCACTCCCTGGTACTCCGACGGCAAGAAACCACATCCCCAAGATGCTTTCCCGCTGTCTGGAGCAATCGGGCCCGATTGCAGAACCACAAACCCGGGGAGATCCTGATTCTCCGTGCCCAGGCCATAGGTGGACCACGACCCAAAGCTCGGACGGCCATTCATCTGGTTGCCCGTATTGATGAAAAGTTGAGCAGGCGCGTGGTTGAAATGGTGAGTGGACATCGAGTTAACGACGGTGACATCGTCAACAATCTCCTTGAAGTGCGGCAATAGCTCAGACACCCAGCGTCTGGAACTCCCAACTTGGGCAAACTTGTGGGGCGACCCGTACAACTTTGGCTTTTTCTCGATGAACGCAAAGTTCTGACCCTGGAGCAACTCAGGTGGGCACACTTCACCGTGGTGTTGATTCAAGTACGGCTTGTAATCCAGCAGATCGATCTGGCTTGGAGCCCCTGTCATGAACAGATGGATAATGTTCTTGGCGCGCGGTTTGTGGTGAAGACCGCGTACGCCCTGGCCCGAGCTAAGGTCGAGCCCAAATGCAGACGCTTGGGACAAGAGTGAAGTAAGTGCCACCCCGCCGATCCCGAACCCGACCTGCTTAAACAAGGTTCGGCGAGTGATCTGCTTTAGAATCTCCTGCTCGTGTTCAAAGTTCATGTTCAATTCCTGTTGATGGCCTCATCCATGTTCAGGAGCACGTTGCCCACCATCGTCCATGCCGACCGCTCGGGTGTGCCTGAAAGCTCCATTGCCGACTTCAGATCGACCGAATACTTCTGCCGAAGCTGTACCAATAGGCGGTTTAAGGGCCGCAATTCCGCTGATGATGGTCGCCTTGATGTGCAAGTTCTAAACCCAAACGCAAGCCGTGCATCATCGGTCTTGCCTGCTCCCATCATTCTTCGCCCTAATCCTTCTGCTGCTTCCGTCATTCCGCGATCGTTCAGCAAGGCAAGCGCCTGCAGTGGAGTCATGGTGTTCACTCGGCGGACGGTACATTCGCTTCGACTTGTCGCGTCAAACAGCTGAAACATTGGAAATGGATAGCCCCGCTGCAGGAAAGTATAGAGACTTCGCCGGTAGGCATCTGGCCCGTGACTGATCTCCCAATCGGCATTGTTTTCCGTGGCTTCTGCTGGCTGATAAGGGAATACGCTCGGTCCGCCGATCTTCTTGAAGAGGAGGCCACCATAGGCCAGTGAGGCATCGCGAATAGTTTCTGCGTCCATTCTCACCTTCGGCCCGCGGGCAAGCAGCAGATTCTTTGCGTCATGGGCTAACGCCTCTTTCGATGTTCGCGAGGTCTGCCGGTAGGTCGACGAAGTTACAATGAGCCGTTGCATCGCCTTTACATTCCAGCCGTTCTGGAGTTTGAGGGCCATCCAGTCGAGAAGCTCCGGGTGGGTGGGTATGGATCCTCTGATCCCGAAATCCTCGCTCGTCTCAACAATCCCACGTCCAAAACTTTGCTCCCAAAGCCGGTTAGCCAATACTCGTGCCGTGAGGGGATTTTCTTTGGCAACCAACCAGTATGCCAGGGCCAAACGGTCAACCCTTCCTTTACGCTCGATAACTGGTAACACGGACGGCGTGTCTGCAAAGACGTCTGGCCCCTTGTTTGGAAATTCGCCGCGCACCCGTAGGGGAATCTTTAGAGGCTCCTTCCCGGCGTGCTCTTGGAGGATCATCGCCGACGGAATCGCCTCATCTAGCTTCGCCAGGTCCTTCTTCGCCGCGGCAACAGCTTTCCTCTCGGCCCCAAACAACGGTGACGCGGCAAAGAACGCGTTGTCCAGGGCTTCTTGCTCTTTTTTGCTCAATGGAGATTTGTCGAACAGCGCCTTGACGTCTGCGGGCGCAATCCAACTCGTCGGATGATCCGTCGTGGCCAACGAAATGCGGAACCGGCCAATCTTGCACGACGGATCTTGGTCCTCTTGATAGACATCGAGCACCAATTTTGAAGCAGGCGATATCTCTGCGGGCTTCTCGAAGCCTAAGACTAATTCGTGAGGCTTGTCAACCTCTCCTTCGGCAGACCATCCATCGTTGTCTTCGTCGGAAGTCAAGTTGCTGGCCGGAAAATCTTCGCCGCTGTAGTCAGCCGCAGCCGCTCCGATTCTGACCTTCTTGCCATCCAATGCGAGAGCGACCCTCGTAATGATGGCCAGACCATCATGCGCCCGGCCAGACCCCTTCTTGGGCAGACTCGGGTCAGGAATCAGTTCAATTCGGACCCCGGTTACCCGGCCCGACTGTCCAGTCATGTTGATGCGGTACCGGTCTTCATCGATAAGGGGCCCGGACACTAGGAAGGAACCATCCTCTAGCCTCTGAAACTTTGCACCCGAAAAGGACTCTAGTGACGGATTTTGGGCGATCCACGTCGGATTCTTGACTCTCTCGCGCCACTGGGCCATAGCTTCCCGCTTCTCTGGCGACCACTTCTTCATCGTCCGTTCGGTGAACTCGACCTTCTGACTGAGCTTCTGGCGAATAGAGACTTGCTTCGCAGTGGGAAGGGGGAGGACAGGCTCGACCCAACGGCCCCTCTTCTCCCCGGGATTTGTGGGCTTGCTGCTGGTTCCATTGAAGAACGCGGCCATGGCGTAGAAATCCTTTTGCGAAAAGGGATCGTATTTGTGATCGTGGCAGCGAGCGCACTGGAGGGTGCTGCCAAGCCAGACCGTCGAAGTTGTGCTGACCCGGTCCGCAATGACGTTCAGGTGGGCTTCTTCAGGATCCCCGCCCATTTCTGCGTCGAACATTGAGTTTCGATGGAAGCCCGTAGCGATAAGCCGGTCAAAGTCTCCTGGCGGTAAGAGATCCCCAGCCAGTTGTTCGATTGTAAACTGATCATAAGGCATGTTTTCATTGAATGCCTTGATCACCCAGTCGCGATACTTCCAGGCATTTCTTGGAAGGTCGGCAAACCCGTCGGTGTCTGCATAACGGGCCAAATCCAACCAAAACCGCGCTTGCCGTTCTCCGTAGTGAGGGGATGCGAAAAGGCGATCCACAATCCGCTCGTAGGCATCCGCCCGCTTGTCCCCCAGAAAGGCATCGACTTCACCTACGGTTGGCGGCAGTCCAGTAAGGTCCAGATATACACGCCGAATCAGCATCTCCTTCCCCGCTTCGGCCGACGGCTTGAGACCCAATCTTTCCAGTTTGGCAAGGGCAAAGGCGTCGATCGGGTTTCGAACCCACCTGGCGTTCTTGACCTGCGGAACTTCGGGTCGCGAAGGCGGGATGTAGGCCCAGTGCGTGGCCTTGCCTACATCCGCCTTTGCCCCTTCTTTGATCCAGCGCTCCAGGATTGAAACCTGCTCTGCCTTAAGCGGAGCAAACCCAAGCGGCATCCGTGGCCTGTTGCCATGGCCCAATGCGCGTTGCAATAGCGATGACTTGCTAGGATCGCCTCCCACCGCCGATGTTCCGCCAATTCCGCCCTTCAGAATGCCGTTGAGGGAGCTAAGATCCAGATTCGCCGCCGGGCTCTTGGTCCCGTGGCAACTAGTGCAGTGGGCCCGCATAATGGGCGCAACTTGCCGCGAGAAAGAGACCTTCCCCTCAGGCTCCTGAATCGCCAAAACCGCCGCGAACGGAGCAATCGCCAAAAAAGCGGCTACAACTCTGCTGCGGTCCCCCAAAGACATTTGTTGGCTAAGAAATTTCATATAAAAAGGAAAACCTGGCAGATGTTACAAGGCGCCAAGAATCATTATTGCATCAGTCTAACATGGCCACATCCACGGTTGAGCCTGACTATCGTCAGGGCGAGCGTTGTAGACTAGCCAAGGTGATGCGCCACTTCGTCTTGATCCTGATCCTCGGTCTTGGCGCGTGGGCGCTGTGGCCACGCGAGGATGCTAAAGCTGGGTCGAGTGAGGCCACGCGAGAAGGCTCCGCCTCCCGGAAGTACACCATTCGAATGGCCCCTGGGCTCTACATGCCCGGCCGCCGACCCATGAACCTGGGCCAACCGCTGCAAGGCCTATACAAGGTCCGAGACGAGTTCGAGAAAGTCTTCCCCGATACCCACATCGAGTTCACCGAGGTCCCCGTCTCGTCCCGCGAGTACCTGGTGACCCAACTCGCCGCCGAGCAAGCGCCCGACATCCTTAACGTAAACGTGGAGGACGTGTGGCAGGACATCCAGAAGGGCTGGTATGTCCCATTGGACGACTACCTGACGCAGCCCAACCCGTTCATCCCCCAAGGCAAACCCGGCAGCAAAGAGTGGTGGGACCAGTTCAAGTACCAATCCATTACCCGCGGCCTGGGCGCACCGGATGGCAAGATGTACTGCGTCACGCTCGACATGATCGAGACTGGCATTTTTTACAACAAAGACATCTTCAAACGCCTCGGATTGCAACTCCCCAAGGACTGGACTGAGTTCATGGAGATCCATCGCAAGCTGAAAAGCGCGGGAGTCACTCCCCTCCTGGCCAACACCTCCGATATGGCGGATTGGGGAATGGACCTGATCTTCGACCAACTCTACAACGAAATCCTGCCTGGCCTTGACCTGGCCAAAGACCCCAAGCGAGAGGTGTATCTGGATGGATATCTCGACTGGGACGAGCTGAGCTTCCTCTTCCGCCAAGGCTATTTCACCAAGCGGGACCCGCGTTTCGTGTCCGTCTTCCGCGAGCTAAAGACTTGGCGGCAGTATTTCCAGAAAAACATGAACTCGGACCTCACCAAGCTCTTTGTGACCCAGAAAGCGGCGATGTGGTGGACGTCCAGCTATGCCGTCAACCGCATGGTCCGAGACCCGGACGTCAAGTTCGATTGGGGAGTTTTCTACCTCCCCGCCATGACCAAGCAGCACAACCGGTTTGCCGACGGCCACGACCAAGTCGTCATCGGCGGCCCCGCCACTCAGCTAGAGGTCACCAACAGCGCTTACAACGACACGGACGATCCCAAGACTTCGGTCAAACTAAAGCGGACGATCGCCTTCCTGCAGTTCATGTGCACGCCCGAGAACACGCATCGAGTGGTGAACGAGGTCCTGGCCCTCCTACCCAATATCATCGGAGCCGAACCTAGGCCCGAACTGGCACCGTTCCACGAGTTCCTGCAAAGGAAATACACCACCACCAAATGGCTCTACACCTTCGATCTGCGATTCAACGAGATCTACCGCCGAATGCTGGACCTCTACCTAAACGACGGCATCCCCGAAGGTGAATTCATGGAGTGGATGGAAACCAACCTGAAAACCGCCACCGACACCGTCGTCCGCCGCAAACAGCTCGACCTTTCGCCTTTGGAGGCCAAGTGGAAGGAGCTTGCGCCCATCCGGTCGAAGATGACCGACCTTGCGGGGGTTAATTGAATCTAAAGCGATGGGCATCCAAGGCGTCGATGTACGCCATGCTCACGCCAACGTTCACGTTGTTGGCCGTGTTCAGCTTGGTTCCTTTCTTGTGGGCTTTCTGGACCTCGTTCTTCGACTACGAGGTCGGTGGTGAATCCCGGTTCGTCGGCTTCGCTAACTACGTGGAGTACCTCACGGACCCTACGTTGGTTTCCAGCTTTGTGAATCTTGGCTTCCTGACCGCGTTTGGACTCCTGACTGTAACCACTGCTCCACTGATCATCGCCAAACTGATCTTCTCCCTAAGGTCCGAGCGGGCGCGATACCTGTACCGCGTCCTCTTCCTCATCCCAATCGTCGTTCCCGGAGTCGCCGGTCTGATGATTTGGCAGGGAATGATCTACGGCGACACCGGTTTTCTGAATGAGCTTCTCAGACTGGTGGGCCGAGAAGACTTGACGCGGGGCTGGCTCTCCGACCCGCAGACCGTCATCTGGGCGATCGTCTTTATCGGCTTCCCGTTTGCGGGCGGAATCAACATCCTCATTTACTATGCCGGCCTGGCGGGAATCGCGGAAAGCATTCACGAGGCTTCCGAGTTGGATGGCGCCCGAGGCATCCGCAAGTTCATTCGTATCGACGTGCCGCTCGTCATGAGCCAGATGAAGCTGTTGGTGATCATGACCGTCATCGGCACGGTTCAGGGGTTTGAGGGGATGTTCATCCTTACCAAGGGTGGCCCGGGCCTGAAGACTATGGTTCCCGGCCTTTGGATGTATATGAACGCCTTCAGCTTCCAGCGCATGGGCTATGCGTGTGCCATAGGTGTAATTCTGTTTCTCATCATCTTGGGACTAACCATCCTGAACATGAAATACTTCCGATCCTCTGAAGACCTGACTGCGGAGAATGCATGAAACGAAACCGACGAACCCAGTTTCTTCTCCACTCGGCCCTGATCTTCATCTTAACCCTGACATTGCTTCCGTTTGCCTTTGTCATCAATAACTCGCTACGGACCAACACTGAGTTGAACCACTCATTTTTTGGTACGCCCAGAACCGCGGCTAGGGGGCTCGAGATCACAAAGGATCGCCTGGCCGGCAAAACCGAATTCGACGTAGCGATGTCGGGCGACAAAGGAGCGGAAGTCAAGCGACTTGGCTTTGGCGATGCGATGGGCACCGTCTTCACCCAGCTGAGCGATGGCTACCGATACGCGTGGGAGGTCCTGAGGCCTTACACCCTCAACACCGTCCTCGTCTGCTTGGCAACGGTGTTCGGCGTCATCCTCGTGGGCTCGGTGACCGCATATGTCTTTTCCAAGTGCCGATTCGCGGGAAAGAAGCTGCTTTTCATGGCGATTCTTAGCTTCATGATGATTCCCGGCGTCCTCACCCTGGTTCCCAGCTTCATGTGGGTGAAGCAGCTTGGGCTCCTTAACTCTCACTGGGTCCTGATTCTCCCCTACATCGCTGGCGGCCAGGTCTTTGCGATATTCTTGTTCAAGAGCTTCTTTGACGGCTTGCCAAACGAGCTGTTCGAGTCTGCAAAGATGGATGGGGCCAGCCACTTGAAGCTCTATTGGAACCTGGTTCTGCCTCTGTCAAAGCCGATCATCTCGGTAGTCGCCGTGACCAACATCCTAGGCACGTGGAATAACTTTCTGTGGCCATTCATTACCAACTCGGATGAGAAGTACCACGTGGTTTCCTCTGGCCTCTTCATTATGAGAGGCACGGCGGTCTCCGCCAACTTCGCCACCATGTTCGCCGCCTATGTACTGGCCAGCATCCCTCTGCTGATCCTGTTCCTCTACGCCACCAA
>JACMJO010000313.1 GCA_014380605.1 Fimbriimonadaceae bacterium
AGGCGATGCTTCTGCGGCGAAGGCGTCGGGAAGTGCAGGGGGTATTGAACACCCAGAAGCAGCACAAGAATGTGGATATGGCCGCCGCCAGCGGTTAGTTCTTCCTTTTTCTCAGGAAGCGTCGGGCCATACGTCCCGGCGCTTTCGTTTTGTGCCTTACAGTTAAGTTCGATTTCACAAGATTGTTTCTAAGCAGAAACTTTCTCGCGACAACGTTGCGTAAACCCAATCAGCGTACAGAAATTGGGTTTAGAGGTCCCAGGGAATCCGGTCGAAAGATCGGGCAGGAGCATGTGCTATGGATATTAAAACGATTCTAGGAGTTACTTCAGCCATCGTCGGCACGGGTGTGGTGTTGGGCCAAGACCCGTCTTTCGAATACCCTCCTGTTCAGCCCATTTTGACCTCGGGCAAGGGGGAGGTTGTCGAGTGCCCCGACGTTCAGGACAAGCAGATCTCGGTCCGGTTCAAGGATGCCTCTGCTGAAGAAGTGCTTGATTGGCTCAGCAACCAGGGCGTCAGCTTTGTGACCACGGGAATCCCAAAGGGTGCGAAGGTCAGCCTCAACGTTAACAACATTCCTCTCAAAGAGGTAATCGCCGTCTTCGGCGAAGCTTTGGGCGGAACCTTTGTAAAGCGCGGCACCACATATGTGTTCCTACCTGGCATACGGAGCTTTGCGGGTGGCGTATCGGCTCCTAGGATCGACACGCCAGTCTTCGAGGGACTTCAAGGCCTAAAGGCGGTCGAAGGCATGAACTTTATGCCGATGGAGATGAAGTTCGCCGATGCCGAAGGCTTCAAAGTCTTCAATCTGCAAGATCCCAAGAATGCCCAGCAGATGAAGGAAATGCACGAGAAGATGCTCAAGGAGTTCGGCCCCAATAGCGACTTCATGAAGCAGATGCACAAGGAGATGGGCAACGCCAAAGACCACGTCCGATTCTTCAACCACCAGGGCGAACTTCACAAGGAGATGAAGGGCCTTAGCGAGCAGGACGCCAAAAAGTGGGAAGAGTTTGGCAAGAAGATGGAGAAGCAGTTCGGACCGGGCTCGGATTTCGAGAAGAAGATGAAGGCTTGGGGCGAAAAGCATGGCAAGACCATGGAGAAGCAGTTTGGACCAGGCTCCAAGTTCGAGAAGGAGATGAAGGTCTGGGGCGAGCAACATGGCAAAACCATGGAAAAACAGTTCGGCCCAGGCTCCGATTTCGAGCAGAAGATGCGAGCCTTCAAGCTGGAGAACGGCAAGGTTCGCGAACTCAGCGCCAAAGAGCATCAGCAGATGATGAAAGAGCTGGAGCTCAAGATGAAGGACATGAAGTTTGTCGTTCCTCCGATTCCCAAGATGGATGGCAGAACGTTTGTGATGCCGCCCATGCCGAAGATGGATAGCAAGGCGTTCCAGATTCCCGCTATGCCGAAAATGCCAGCCATGCCGGCCGTTGGTTTCCATAGCTCGGACATCACCCAGATCACGAAGAGCCTAAGCGCTTCTCAACGCGAGAAGAATAAGCGACAAGGCTTCCTCTACTGGAGCGACCTGACCAATGAACAACAAGCCAAGCTCGGAATGGGCAGCTGGACAGGCAACTGGACCATCAGCTACAGCAAGGATGGCGAGTCCTTCACCATCAAGAGCGATAAGTAAGATTTCCTGACGCGAGGAAACCGAAGCGGGCTGGGGCGGCAACTCCCAGCCCGTTTTCATGTTTACGGGTGGGCCCGATCAGCGATAGATCAAATACTTGGCCCGGACCTGCATAAACCCCTGCAACGGACCCTCAAAACTCTTCATGATCGCCACGGCATTCTGTCCCGCAATGATTCGACGGACAGTGTCGTCGCTACCGATCAGCCGCTCCGACCTCTTCCAATCCACCTTGCCTGGATAGAGCGTTTCAATTGCGCAAGCGACCTCGATACCGATCCGCACGGACTCGACTTTTTCGCGGTCAGTGATTTCGATCCGAACGCCCTCGATCCACTTGTCTTTGAACCTTGATTCGGTTGGGGTAAAGCTGGTGGGATAGAAGCGGACGCCGGGCAAGATCCTTGCATTCAGGAATGCGGATAGCTCTCGACCCTTCAAGAAATCGCCGCCAAACTGCTCGAACGGCGAATCTGTGCCTCGGCCAACCGAGATGTTCGGGGCGAACTCGATCAGGCACACGCCAGGGTAGAGGATCGCCGCTTTCAGGCTCCGCATGTTAGGCGAGGGATTGATCCAGGCGAGGCCGGTTGAGTCGAACCAGTCTGTTCTTCGCCAATCCTTCATCGCGATGACGGTGAGGTCGGCGTTGATCTTGCGTTCCTTATTGAACATCTGGGCCAGTTCGCCCATTGTCATGCCATGTCTCGCCGGTGTGCCAGCATGGTAGCCCGCGAAGGAGGTGTTCCCTTCCTCCAGCAATGGCCCTTCAACCCTTGTTCCGGTCACTGGGTTGGGACGGTCCAATACAAAGTAAGGAATCTTTGCCCTCGCGGCCTCTTCCATCCCAAAGGCCATGGTGGTTTCATAGGTGTAGAACCGGACGCCGACATCGGCGATGTCGAAAACCAGAGCGTCAAGCTCCTTTAGCATTTCTGGGGTTGGGCGGTTAGTTTTGCCGTAGAGGCTGAAAATCTTGATACCCGTTTTCGAGTCGACCATGTCGCCTAATCCGCTTCGATCCTCCGTTCCGGCGAAGCCGTGCTCAGGCGCAAAAAGTGCGGTCAGCTTTACGCCTCCATCGATCATCACGTCGATATTTCGTCGGCCCTGGCGGTCGAGACCAGTGTGGTTGGTGATTAGCCCAACCCGCTTGCCCATCAACGGTTTGAATCCCTGTTGAACCAGAACGTCGATACCGGTTAAGGTCGAGGCATTTCGGTATTGGACAGGGGCGGTCATGAGAACAAGGCTGAACATCGTCGTCGCCAGCATGGCAACCGAGGTTACCCTTCGATAACCAGCGAGACCGTCGCCCAGTTGGCGCGCCAGGGATATAATACGGAGGCTCCACTCCAATTGAGATTCGTGGCTACAAATGCGCCACTTTCGAGATTCAGAATCGTTTGCGAAGGATAATATAGGTTCAGAGGTTAGCAATGAAATTCAGCGATGATTTGACACGGAGAAAGTTCCTCCAAAACTCGGCTTTGGCAACAGCCGCGGTAGCCATTCCGACCGGCGTTTTTGCTTCAGGAGCGGCTCCGATCAAGGTTGGCTTGATTGGTTGTGGTGGTCGAGGCGGCGGCGCGGCGAGCGATGCCCTAGCGGCTGACCCTGATGTGGTGATTTGGTCGATGGGCGATGTGTTTGCCGATCGATTGAATGGCACACGTCAGAATTTGAAGAACCACGCCAAAGATCGCTATCAAGTTACCGACG
>JACMJO010000314.1 GCA_014380605.1 Fimbriimonadaceae bacterium
ATATCCGAGCTCTGACAAGTCGGCAAGCTCATTTCGAACCGTCGCGGACTTAACGCCTAGCCCATACTTTTGCACGAGCAACTCACTGCCGACCGGCTCCGCACCCGTCACATATTCAATGATCAGGGCCTGCAGGATGGTTTGTTTTCGGCTGTCGAGGTCGCTCATGTTGCTTCTTCGCCACTTAGCATGACGCGGTTGCCGTCTACTTTGTGGACAACTTCGTTATCGAATGTCAAGTTTCCCCCGACTTATACGTCCAAACTAGCAATATGACCTTACTGGCAGCTGTCCTCGTCCTACAGACCCCATATCTCGCCAGACCCGAGCAGTTTCTGCTTTACGCGAAGTCAGCAGTTGGAAGCGGTGTTCAGTCCCGGGTCGAGGAATTGTTTCAGTCAAAGGCCGACGCTACCTATCTGTTAGAAATGGCGCGAGACCGGGGTGGGATGAGAACGCTCAAGTTCAGCATGATCCCGGCCCCTCCGGGTTGGGAGGATACTGCGCCTTATTGGGCAATCTTCCATACGCGCCAGGATATCGAGCAAGACCATGATCCGGTGTTTCCCGTTCTGAGAACGTCGGGTGGCCTGAAGCTTGGCAGAGAGACGCCGGAGTGGCAGGGCATCGAAACGCGAATCACAGATATCAAGGCAGATGTGAAGCTATCGCCCGCGGCAAACATGGCCAGTATTCGGGCGATTGTGACACTCGACGGGAAAAAGACGACCCGGGCTCCGATCCTTCGACTTGGCGACATCTACCAGTTGCGGTCGGGCCGAGTTTCAACGGTCGACGGCAAGGTGGTTGAAGCCGCCGACACCATTTTGAAGCCGAACGAGGGGGATGTCGTTCGAGCAGGAAGCCTGCTTATCCCTTGGACCACAAAGCCTTCTGTGACGATGAGTTTTGCTTACGACGGGGTCGTGAATTCTAGCGATGAGGACAAGATCAACGACCGCCAGATTTATCTGACCGCTTGGTGGACTCCAAGCACCGGCCGTTTGCCCCACTCCAGCACGGTCCGGGTGACAGGACCTAGGGCGTGGATCTTGAAGTCTGAGGGGCCGGCGATCGATCCGGCAACGGCAGGTCTTGGGCCGGTGGAGGCGGTTGGACAGGATCAACAGTGCCTGGCATTTAGGTGCGATCTGCCCATTAGCTATCCCAAGGTAATCGGCGGGGCCTATTTGCTAGCCGCAGAGGCAAACCTTGGTGGAAAGAACTATAGGGCCTATCACTTAACGACTGCGGAACCGGAGCGCGGCCAGAAAGAAGTCCAAGCGATGGCAAACGCCGTTGCCTTCTATGAAAAGACACTGGCGCCGTTTCCATTCGACCACTACTACGGGTTCGACGCCGTCGGCTACTACGGGATCGAGAGTTACAGCCACACTTTGTTGGCGAAGGGGATCACCCTTCGCTTCATGAGCCACGAGATCGGACACACCTATTTCGGAGGCATTACCCCTTGCGCTTACGTTCGAGACTCGTGGAATGAGAGCCTCACCCAATACATCGACAGCATCGTGTACCTGAACAACTCGGATCGCACTTTAGAACTTGGTATCAGAACGGTTGGCCTGGATGTTCCCTTAACCAAGATGCCCGTTGCCCACGCATATGAGAGCGCCACCTACTATCGAGGCGCTTACGTGATGAGGATGCTTGAGGACGAGATTGGGCGGGAGAAGGTGCTGGAAGGCTTGCGCGCGATGCTGAAGGATCGGGTCGGCAAGGATACGGCTTGGCCGGATTTGCCGGCTTACTTTGAGAAGGCAAGCGGACAGAACTTAGCTTGGTTCTGGAGCCAATGGGTTTCGAACTCGAAGTTTCCAGTTTTGACGGTGGCAGACGCCGAGCCGGTTCAGATCGAGCGAAAATGGCGAACCAGGGTTACGGTTACCCAATCAGGGACGCCACAGCCGTTTCGATTGAGGTTCAAGGTCGTTGTCCGCCGAGGACCCCAAAGGGTTGAATCGGTTGTGACCATGAAGGCTCCAGGAGAGACGTTCACGATCGCATCGGACTTTCAGCCGACCTCAACTGAGGTTGAACCGTTCCCACATGCGTTGGCAACGGTTCGAAAGAAGAGTTAAGCGGCGATGTGGCTGTGAGCGA
>JACMJO010000315.1 GCA_014380605.1 Fimbriimonadaceae bacterium
CTTAGGTGGAGGAGGCGGCTTCAGCAACCCAGTTCCAGAGCCGTTCACGATGTCCCTCGGAATTGCAGCGGCCGCGATGTTTGTTCGGCGACGAGTCAAAGCTCAAAAGCTCGCCTAATCTTCATTCAACCGGTCACTCCTCTCAAGGTGTTTCCCGACCAGCTGGTCGGGAAACATTTTTTGATTTCAAGTCGACCAACTTTGGTTTTACCGTGAATTTCTGTCAGGATGCATTTGCCGCCGTTGAGTGGCACAGATCATGCAAAAATCTTGTTAGGTTCTAGTGCGGAGCACGAACCCTTACGCAAAGCCTGATGTCAATGACTGAACTAGATCTCGGAACGGCCCCAGTAGAGAAGGCTCCCCTTGCTCCAAAGCTTTCACCCCAGACTTGGGCGGTGATCGGGATTGCATGCGCCGGCCTCGCCGCAGCTTTCTGGACGTTTTTCCGCTGGCTTCCTACAAATTGGTTCGGAGACGATACCTACTATGCCCACGGAGCCATTGTTCCGATTTGCGCCGGGCTGATCATCTGGGATCGTTGGCCAAAGCTCAGAGAGATCCCCGTGAAGGGTGCGAATTGGGCAATCGTGTTGATCGTTGGCCTGCTGTACGTCACCTGGTTCGCCCACCGTACCGACATGAGGACGGTCCAATCAGTCTTGCTCCTCCTTGTACTCGGGGCCGGAATTCTCTTTGTCGGCGGCTGGAGATGGCTCAAAGCCCTGGCCATTCCACTCGGCTACCTCGGGTTTGCCTTTCCGTTTTTCGATCGCATCGTCGATCAGTACACCCAGCCCCTGCAGCGTATGTCCACCGACCTGTCGTTCTTACTTTTGAAGGTCGCCGGATTGAAGCCATACAAGGCGGATGCGACAACTGTTTTACTGAATCGGTTCACCTTGGACGTGGGTGTTCCCTGCAGCGGCATGAAGCTCTTACTCGCGGTCGGCGCGATCAGTGTCTTTTTCATTCTTATCGCTAAGATCAAGTGGTGGGGCAATTTATTGCTGTTGGCCTCCGTGATTCCGCTCACGCTCGTCGTCAACGCCATCAGGATCGCGATGATTGGGTGGGTCGGGAATACTTGGGGCGATAAGGCCGGACACCAGTTCCACGACTACAGCGGCTACTTAAGCCTCATACTCTGTTTCGTCGTACTCATGAAATTCACAAAGGTGCTTGGATGGAAGTAGCTCTCAAGCGAACGCTTGTCGTCTCGGTGGCCCTGTTGGTTTTTGGTCTGGTTGCCCAGTTTCAGCCCAAAGTTGCCGCGCCTGCCCGCACAGAGGAATGGATGGAGGATCATATTCCGACTCAAGTCGAAGAATTCTCGATGATTCCCAGCGCCGACAATCCGCGAATCTCTTACAAGATGAGCGAGTCCACCTATAAGGAGTTGAATCCTTATGGGATCGTCGCCAGAGTATTTTTACACGGCGAAAAACGATTCGACACTGTGGTCGTCGCGGCCAACGACCGGATATCTCTTCACGAGCCAACGACGTGCTTCCCTGGCCAGGACTGGAAGATTCTGTCGGAGACCAAGTTGGTTCTCGATACGAAGAAGCGTGACAAGGTGAATGTGATGCTTCTAGCGCTGGATAGCGAGTCGGGAAAACGTTTTGCCCTCTACACCTTCCGCGGCCCAAGTGGAACCTTTCCCATCCGAGACCAGATGTTCTTTGACTGGTTCAAAGCAGAGCTTCGAGGGATTCGGCCGGAGGGTGCTCTAATGCGGGTAATGACTTGTGATCCTTACACTGACGTTGCGAGCCTTCAAGCCTTTGCAACCAAGTGGTTCGACGAGACCTACGAGACAAGCGGAAAAGTCTTCTAACTTTTCTTGTTCAGTGTCTGCGCCTCTTTGATCTTGGCATCCACGAGGAATCGAAACCAGAATGCTTGCAGGGTGTGATATACCAACCCAACCCCGCCGTCGAGAAAGCCTAGCTTGAGCACATAGCTGTAAAAGAAGAACACGTATGTCCTGATAAAGAGTGGCGACCTATACCAAAGTCGGTTCTTTATCCAACGCTTCCTTTCTCTACGATCCCCAAAGAGACTCTCTCTAAGCTTTCCATTCTTGGTCTGTCGAACTGCAATCATCTCTTGAGCCTCCATGGTCGACCACCGGTTGTGAGTAGCGGTCCAGCGCTCAAGGTCCACCGACTGCATATCAAGGAGAACGCCCTTGAGCTTTTCCGTCTTCCCAGAGCACAAAAAGTGTTGGTCATACAGGCGGTCCTCACACCGGCCCGCGCCCGCTCGGAAGAGCCGCAAATGCCAGCTGGGATTCATGTGCCCGAACCGAATGGGCTTGCCCCAAAAATGGGTGATGCGGCGCATGAGATATCCATCGGCTGTTGGATTTGAAAGGGCGGTTTCGATACTCCTCCGAAGTTCATCAGATAGCTCCTCATCGCTATCCAAGTGCAGCACCCACTCACCTTCGCTTAACGCTGCATACTCCTGAGCCCAGTTACGCTGGGAGGAATAGTCTTCAAACGGGTGGCTCACCACTACGCACCCTAACTCCTTGGCAATCCGGACCGTATCATCACCGCTGTTAGAATCCACTACGATGATTCGATTGGCCAAACTGCGACAAGACCTGATAACTCCCGCCAGGGAGCTGGCGGAGTTGAAGGTGAGAACCACAGCGGTCAAATTCAAGATCTCATGACTCGCTTCTTAAGGGGTCGGCAGGGGTTGCCTGCGCAAACGGTCCACTGTGGCATGTCCCTGGTGACTACCGAACGAGCGCCGATTACTGCGCCATCGCCTACGACGATTCCCGGGCCGACGAAGGCTTCTGCACAAATCCAAGCCTCTTTCCCAATCGAGATAGGTTTTGCGATCAACCTAAACGAGGGGTCTTCATATTCGTGGGTCCCCGCACAAAGGTGGGCGCCCTGAGACAAAACCGCCCGCTCGCCAATCGTGATGAGCCCCATGGAATATAGGATCACGCCATCACCTATCCCCGCCTGGTTGTGAATCTCTAGGTTCCAAGGAGCCCAGATCTGAACCTTGGAGTACACGTGGCATCCTTTCCCCATCTTCGCTCCAAACAAGGAAAGCAATCCGGACCGCCAACCATGGAACGGTCTTGGGCTAGGGCGAAAGAGGAGAGTGTAAACAACTCCCCAAGCCGCTCGCCTGAAGCGGTTGCCAAGGGTGAAGGTCGCCTCGTGGCGCGGATCCACCCCGTCGCGAAGCTCCATCATTGCCCAACTTCCCCGAGAACCTGCAGTAGGCTTTGTGCCGACGCGGCGATCTCAAAGCGGTTTTCAAAACAACTACGGGCACTCTTTGCCATCTTGCCTTTTTCGGCCACCGAGAGCTCGTTCCACTTGGTTAGCATGTCCGCAGTAGCATCCTTAGTATCCTCTGCAACTAATCCTGAAATATCAGACTCAATTTCTCGCCAAATGTTAACTTTGTTCGAAACCAAAACCGGTTTACCACAGGCAAGCGCTTCGGCCACCACGATTCCAAAGTTCTCTTGGTGGGAGGGAAGTATGAAGCATTCCGACGCGTGATAAGCTCCCCACTTCATGTCTCCGCTCAACATTCCCGTCCACGTAATACGGTTCTTGATTCCCAGTGTGTCCGCCAAACCCTCAAGCTCCGATCGCAAACCGAGCTGATCTGGCCCTGCGATGACAAGATGCAGAGAGGGCTCCGAACTGCAAACCAACGCAAAGGCCTCGAGGAGATTGTCGCACCCTTTCTTGGGGTGAATTCGACTTAGAAACAGGATGATGCGCTTGCCTTTGAGTTCTGAATGCCGTTCGAGGAAAGCTTCGACTTGACTGCCTGGGTCGCCAACAGGGCCAGAGGTTCCGTAACTAACCACTCTCTCATTTGACCTATAAAGCTTGAATGACTTGCGGGCAAGGACTCGCTCCTCCTCGCACGTAAACAAAACCGCGGCCGCATCTCGAAGCACCCGATATTCGCCCCAGGGCCAATAGATAGCCTTCTTCAAGTGCTTCAAGGGATAAGCCGTCTTAAACCACGGGTCAAGCATTCCGTGGGTGAAAACGAAATAGGGTTTGTTCAACTTCTGCATCGCCTTTCGGGTGGCAAAGCTCGTATATTGCCAAATGCCATTCGCAATCACGAAGTCGTAAGAGGCGCCTTTCTCTAAGAGCCACGGAACGAGCCTGCGCGAGTACCCATAGCTGCCTTTTCCTGGACCCAACGCATGGACAATCAGATCAGGATCACGAATGGGATCAGCTTCGTCGAGAGAGACCACTTCCACCTCGTGGCCCATTTCCTGCAAAGCCTTAGCTCGCTGACGGATCCCCTCGATTGGCCCTCCGCTCGCAGGGTCGCAGGATCGGATCACATGGAGAATTCTCGTCATAGGCCACATTCAAGAGCGTCTCAGCATATCTTCCCCGGCAACGTTTCGATACACGTACTTGGCCCACTGCCGATGCGAGTGCTCGCGACGGGCCGAGGGATCGAGGTCCAATGCCCAGCGCTCAACCGGAATGTTAAAGCCTGTCTTGGGTCTGGATAGGAAGTCGGAAGGCAACGGATTGGCGAGGCAACGAACCATGTCGTCCTTCGTAGGCGGCTTGGAGGACGCGATCCAAGGTCCAATTCTTTTCATCAGCTCTGTATCCACGAATGGGACACGAAGTTCCAGCGAGTGCGCCATGCTCGCCCAGTCGCTGTCTCGCAAGAGTCGCCCTTGCATGTACCAATAGAGCTCCAACATGACGACTTTTGAATGCGGCGAGGGTAACCCCGAAGTGATTGCCCGCAATCGATCAACCGTCGCTAACTCCTCAAGTCCAGCCTCGGTGAAGTCACGATCAAGGATTTCTCCAATTTCCCAAGGCATAAACAATCCGCGCCGAAGCAGAAATGCTCCTTCTATGGTGCCCCCATACTCCAGGATTCCGGCGTATTTGGGAGACTTGCTCGACTTAATTCTTGTAAGCGCTTTTCGCAAACTTTGGCCGAGCCTGGGAACACGATTCGACCATGCCAAGGATCGTGCTAACTTTGGCACCTGCGCAAAAGAGTGATAGCCGCCAAAAATCTCATCGGCGCCCAGTCCTGATAGTGCGACTCTGACTCCAAGGCTTGCCGCTACTTTACAAACGAAGTAGGTATTGGCCCCATCGATGGATGGCTGATCCATGGCACTCAAGAGGTCCCCCACATCAGACTTGAATTGGTCGCCTGTGACAAAGTGCGCGATGTGGCTTGCCCCAAATTGTTCGGCAAGTCGGCTCGCCATGGGGCATTCGTCGTCTGGAGTACCCTTGTATTCCTGGAAGCCCAAGGTAACGGCGTGAACTGGATTGTGATCAGTTTCCGAAGCCAGAGAAAGAATGGCGGCAGAATCGCGACCGGCCGATAAGAACAAACTCACCGGAACGTCGGATACAAAGTGGTGATCTACCGAGTCTTGTAGCGATTCTCGTAAACAGGCCAGAGCGTCGTCAGGCACACGCGGATTCTCAAACCATTGCTTGGGATCCTGATAAATAATTGGATGCTTGGGTCCATGCTCATCCACGATCAGATAGGAGCCGGCCGGCAACTGTCGAATTCCTCTGAATAGAGTGAACGGCTCCGGAACATGCCCCCAAAGAAAAAAGCCGATATGCCCCGCCGGTTCTGGCGAGGTATCAACATTGCCGCCAGCAATGAGGGCTTTGACTTGCGAAGCAAACTGAAATGTAGAATCCTGGACTGAATAGTAGAGCGGCTTAATGCCCATGGGTCCACGAGCGATAACCAGGCGATTTTCTCTTGAGTCCCATATTGCAAACGTAAACATGCCCCTTAGCCTAGAGAGCATCGCGAGGCCGTGCATCTCGTACATCGCCAAAATGACCTCAGTATCCGATTGGGTCCGAAACGCATGACCGGACGAGGAAAGCTCGGCTTTCAGAGCCTTGTAATTGTAAATCTCGCCGTTGAATACAATCTGAAATCGACCGTCATGGGAAGCCATCGGCTGATTACTGTTCGGGCTCAGATCGATGATGGACAGCCGCCGGTGGCCAAGGCCAATGCGATGATCGCTGGAGATCCACAGCCCAGCGTCGTCAGGACCTCGCGTTGACATTGAGTCCCGAACACGTTCTACGTCCTCCTGAAGGAAGCGGCGGCCCTCTGGCCGATACCGATAGATACCATTAATGCCGCACATGTGAATTTAAGAGCCTAAGGCGCCCTCGTCCATTTGGATACGCAATTTTCCTGCCAATTGTAGTTCTCTACCGATTCCGGCAATGCTGATACAGTTGGACATACCCATTGATCATTTGTTCCGTACTAAACTTGCTAGCCTGAACAAGGCCTTCTTGGCGCATCTGTTGATAATTCTGCGAGCACGATATCCTACTCACCGCCTCCCGTGGGTTATCCGGTGGGAAGTAAACGGCAGCATTGCCGCCCACCTCCGTCATAGGAGCTCTGTCCGAGGTGTACACCGGGCATGAGAGGCTCATAGCTTCCAATATAGGTAGTCCAAAGCCTTCGAAAGTAGACGGGAAGATGAGCGCTGTCGCGGACTGATAGAGGCGGGCTAAGTCGCCTGGCTCCGGAAACGGGACAAGCTTAACTTTATCCTTCGGGAGCCCCGATATTGCGATTGTAGTTCTTGAATCTGGTAATTTTCCCGCCAATACAAGGTTAGGGCACTGATCGCCAAGTTGAGCAAGTAGCTCCTTGTAAATGTCAATCAACCCTAGCCGATTCTTGTAGGGTGAGTCATTCCCAACGTGAAGGTAGTAGGCTCCATGCAATCCATAAGCACTTCTAAACTCATCCAGTTTTTCTGCCCCCGACGCCTGCAACACCTGGTATTGGCCGTTGTAAACCAAGACAACTTTCTCCTCCGGAACGCCGAGAACCCTGATAGTGTCCTGCTTGGTCGCCTCAGATACGGCGGCTATCGAGAAAGCCTTTTGAAGGCCTGACTTAATAAGGCTCTGATACTTCCGACCGGTAGCGCCAACATCCCATCCTGGAATGTCGCCTTCAGCCGCGCGGAGAGCTAAGAGGTCGTGGCAAGTGATCAGGTGGGGTACGTCGGCAACGTGCGGGACATACATGGCATTGCCGTGGTCAAGGATATGAACTACATCTGCATCCCGTTTTGCCCTCCTAATTACCTTTGGAAACAGGATGTATTTGTCCGCGTAAGCAAGCCATTTCCGAGCCTTTGGCCCCGCCTTCGACTTCCCCAACCATATCACCGGCGCCAACCTAGTCACCGATATGGATACTTTAGGTAGCTCTCTCTCCAAACAGTCAGCAAACCCAAGCATGCTGAACTGTCGATCCGCCGGATAGTTGGAAAGGAGAAGAACCCTCAGCTTGTACCTGCTTTTGAATCTGGCTGTGGCTCAGGAACAGCCCTCAGTGCCGCCAGAATAAGGCCCCCACCAAGAACGGCAAATCCAAGGGCAGTAGGTTGGCCCCATTGACCCGAAACAATGGTAAGGCCACTCGCTCCGAATAGGAGAACTGGCAACATTTTTCCAGAAGATGCGGCGGTGAGGCTTCTCCCGAACAACCAAACTGCAAGCCCTAACCGCATCAGAATGAAAATGATACCCATGAACGGGCCAATCTCCAAGATCATCCGCGCCCACTCCCCTTCAGCCAGGAGATACGTAACTTTGCCACTAAGAAGGGCAGAACCAGCATTCGTTCCAACCCCCAGTCCAGCTCCGGTTAGCTCGGATGCCGCCACTGCCTGATACCCACTAACGAACTCGCCGAAGAAACGCAAGATGAAGCCTTCGAAGCCACCCTCGGTGTTGCTTGCATTTTCAATTCGCTGAGACATGACCGCCGTCCCCTCATCGAAGACCGAAAACTGACTCGCGACTAAGACCGCAATCCCGGCCACGAAAAAGAACTTTGTGAACTTCGTAATCTCTTTTGGCTTGGCTATGGCTACGGCAATTATTGCTGTCAGCACGACCACCGCTACACCAGCCAAGGCGGACCGGCTTCCGGATACGGCCAAAGCAAGGCAGGTGGCAACAGCTGCAGCAGTGACCAATACTCGGGAAAATCGCCTTTGATCAAACTGGGCATAAAGCACAAAGGCGACAACGTTCGCAAAGAACA
>JACMJO010000316.1 GCA_014380605.1 Fimbriimonadaceae bacterium
CAGGATGCTGACCAGAGCGTCCTCATCTAACATATCGAGGGTTGCCAAAACCGGCAATCGCCCGATGAACTCTGGAATCAAACCGTACTTCAGAAGGTCGTCTGGAAGCAGGTTGCGAATGATGTTGGCGTCCTGCTCGGACTTCGACTGCGGGTTCGCCCGGAAACCCATCACATTCTCTTTCATCCGCCGACGGATAATGTCGTCGATCCCTTCAAACGCCCCACCGCAGATGAAGAGGACGTTCGACGTGTCGATCTGCAGGTACTCCTGCTGAGGGTGCTTTCTGCCGCCCTGAGGAGAGACATTGGCTGTGGTTCCCTCAAGAATCTTCAGTAGAGCCTGTTGGACGCCTTCCCCGCTTACGTCTCTAGTGATGGACGGATTATCGCTCTTGCGACCAATCTTGTCGATCTCGTCCACATAGATGATTCCTCGCTCGCAAGCCTTCTTCGGGTCTCGCGGGTCGCAGGCTTCGGCGGCTTGCCAAAGTTTGAGCAGGATGTTCTCAACATCCTCGCCAACGTATCCTGCCTCGGTCAATGCGGTTGCATCGGCGATGGCAAAGGGAACGTTTAGCATCCTCGCCAAAGATTGGGCAAGAAGGGTCTTACCCGAACCGGTCGGGACGACCATCAAGATATTGCTCTTCTGGAGTTCGACGTCGTCGTCGCGGAAAGGCGTGTCGGTCACTCGCTTGTAGTGGTTGTAGACCGCTACCGCGAGGGATTTCTTGGCATGCATCTGGCCGATAACATAGTTGTCTAGGTGTCGGACGATCTCCGCAGGCTTGGGAATCTTTGTTCCTGTTTGGGCGGACACGGCAGAACGCGCGATCGCAGCCGTTGCCGGAACCGCCGCTCCATCTTTCTTGTCCGGGTCGTTGTGGAGAATATCGTTACAGAGGTCGATACAATCCGTACAGACGGCGCCGTGCAATCCGACGATGAGCTTGCGAACCTGCTCTTTGGTTTTGCCACAGAGACAGCATTGATCGCGTCTTTCCAATGTCCTTGCCATTCACACTCCAGAAAACTGCTTTTATCGTACGCCAGGTTCGACCATACGGTCAACAATGCCATACGCGACGGCTTCCTCAGAAGACAACCAGTGATCGCGATCTACGTCCTTCCGAACCTTATCCTCGGGTTGCCCCGTATCATGGCTCAGCAGTCCCATCAGCGTATCCATCAACCGGTTGGTTTCTGCCACCTGAACATTAATATCGGCGGCAGTTCCGCGAAACCCACTCGAAACCTGATGAATCATCACACGAGCATGCTTTAATGCCGATCTTTTGCCAGTTTTTCCGCCGGCGAGGAGGACTGCGCCCATCGAGGCCGCAACTCCAACGCATGTGGTGGCAACGTCGCACTTAATGACTTGCATCGTGTCGTAGATCGCCAAGCCCGCATAAACCGAGCCACCGGGCGAGTTGATGTACAACTCAATATCTTTGTCCGGGTCTTCCTTCTCTAAGAAAAGAAGTTGGGCCACGATAAGATTGGCGAAATAGTCGTCGATCTCCGTTCCTAAGTAAACAATTCGATCCTTGAGCAGTCTTGACCATAGGTCGTATGCGCGTTCACCGCGCGATGACTGTTCGATTACCATTGGTACGCCCATCAATAACCTCCTGTTGTTAGGCCCAGTTTAGAACTTCAGGCATTGCAGTTCGCTAGGGCCACTAGGCCCCGGCGTGTGCGACTTCCTTGATATCGGCATTCTGAAGCAAGAACTCGCTCACTTTCCTGGAAATTGAGCGATATTGAATCTCTTCCATCGCGCTGTTCTTTTGGAGCATCTCCATCATTTGCTGAGGTTCGACCCCAAATTCGCTAGCCATGGCATAGAGTTCCCGATTCAAATCTTCGTTTTCGACCTTAAGCTTCTCTTGTTCGAACACGGTTCGAATCATCAAGGCCCGGATTACATGGACTTTAGCCTTTTCTCGCCATGCCTCGACCAGTGCTTCGACGGTCATCCCATTCTCCGCCGCGTGCTGCTCCATGGTCTTGCCCTGCTGGCGAACTTCTTGCTCCGTCTCCTGTAGCCGTCGGTTGGCAAGTTGCTCCCACATGTTGTCGCTGACCTCTACCTTGCTACGTTCGTGAAGTCGTTCCAGTAACTGCTCGGTGACCATTTCTCGCACCATCTCGTTCTTGGCCCGTAGGATTCCCTCTCGGAGCTTGATGTTCAAGTCATCGACATTGTCGGTCTTGAGGCTCTGCGCGAATGCGTCGTCGATCTCGGGCAGTTTCACCGCGCTGATCGAGTTGAGGGTGACAAGGCACTTATAAGGCTTGCCTGCCCAATCCTTCTCCTGGAAGTTATCTGGGAAGGTCAAGTCCAGGTGCTTCATCTCTTCGACCTTCATCCCGCTCAGGGCTTGGTCGAGTTGAGGGAAGGTCTTTCCAACCACCGTCATGAAGTTCCGGCCATCGCCTTCCTCTCCATCCAGCTTGATGTTAACTACGGAGACGTCTCCATCTTCCGCGCCCCGGTCGGTCACCGCTTCTCGAGAATGCCGCTGCTTCCGAAGCTCTTCGATCTGGTACTCGACCTCTTCATCGGTAACCTCGATGGCGGGTTTCTCGATGGGGAGCCCCTTGTATTCTCCAAGCTCGACGACCGGGGGAAGCGGAACTTTTGCCGAGAATTCGCAGACCCCTTCTTCCTGGTCGATCTTGATTAGCTCCACGGATGGCGGAGTTCCAGGATCGGGCTTCAGGCCCTCTTCCTCGACCGACTTTCGAAAGGCGTTACGGACGATCGTCTCGGCGGCTTCCTCGCTCAGGTGGCCAGGATCGACCATCTTCTCGATCATTCCCTTGGGCACATGGCCAGGTCGAAAGCCTGGCATTTTGATTGTTTTGGAAATCGACTTGAGAGCTTTCTCAAAGCCCGATTTGACCTGCTCGGCGTCACAGACTATCGTCAGCTTGACGGTGCAGGGGTTTAAATCTTCGCGGGTTACTTGCATGTCGGTGGGATGGGCGGATAGCCCGTTTGAATAGAAGATTGTACCTTGGGGAGCCCAGCTGTAGGAGGATGGGCGCTGAGGAAGCGCCCATCCTTAAGAACCTAACGGTCGGCAAAGAGGCTTCCTCACATTTCCTACTTCTTGCCTTCCAAGATCAGTCAAAAATGTCCATCAACCAATTCCGCTTTCGACGGTTTGGATTCCTCGGATCGTCGCGATCATCGTCATCATCGTCGTCTCTGTACCACCGATTGCCCTCGCCACCGGCGCGGGAAAGGACCTTGTCAAGTTCGCCCCGATCTAGCCAAATTCCTCGGCATTGCGGGCAATAGTCGATTTCGACTCCGTTACGGTCAGCCATCACTAGATCAGTCGAAACGCAAATTGGACACTTCATCGCACCAAAGAACGATTTCTAGAACCAGATGGTTTCACCAATTCAAACCACTTAACAAACTCTTTCGGCTTGTCCGTATTGATCATGTCGATACCGAGATCAAGTTGCATCTTCCACGAGGCTGGACTATCGGGAATCGCCCAGAACCGCACTTTTCTTCGCTGCCCATGAGCCTTGTCCACATATTCCTTAAGGGCGGCATTCCAATTTTCGATCTTGCCGACTCCAGGGGGCCATTTGAATCCAAGATAGGATGTGCTGATCCAAGGCACTAAGCCGATCGACGGGTTCTTTTCCAAGTCCTCTGGGCGGCCATCGATAGCTACCCAACGCTCCTTCTGCGAGGCCACTTGCGCCACTGGTCGATCCCCGCTTAAGACGATCGCGACTCTCCCCGAGCTCGGTCCGGCATCCGTCCACTTGACAAGCATCGACTGAAACTTAGCCAACTCCTTCTCCAGGGCCGAGTACACCGCCGCCCCGTTCGCTTTGATGTCTACCATCAACCAGAAGGGACTCGTGGAACGCTTCCTTAGGGGAAGCTTGGACAACGGCTCCAGGTACATGCTCGTTAAGGTTCGGTCCGCTTTGACGTCCTTCAAGTCGTGCGCTACGAGAATCTTTCCATCCACCAAAAATACATCGGCCTCCACGTAGCGGAAACCGTTCTCCCAGGCTTCTAGCAGGGGGCGAGAGTGGACGTAGTCGTTATGGGCAAAGCCTGGATGCGACGTGGACTGCAATCCGACCAAGCCTAAAAGCAGGAGCGTAGCGGTCATGATTTATCCTCTGCCAAATCCTTTAAAGCCCCCCGAAGCTCGGAGAACTTGTATTCAAACTCCGCTCCTGCCAACACCCGAGACTTCACCCTCTGGCCCTGGAGAAGTACATCCGTCTGAACTCCCATAACAGCCCCCGCCAGCTTCAAGGCAAATGCGGGCGCGGGAGGCGACCAGGGCCGGCGAAATGTCTCCCGCATCGCCGCCATCAGCTC
>JACMJO010000317.1 GCA_014380605.1 Fimbriimonadaceae bacterium
ATGCCAAGCCAAAACCCTCCAGATCGGAAAGCATCGCATAGACTTCCGAGGCGGCGTAGAGCAGGTTTGGATCTTGAACGTATCCAAGCATCTTGAAGTGATCGCCTAGCTTTGCCCTGCCATACGCTTCGATCGTTGCGCGTTCGGGCCCATCGCCACCGATTGCCAGAAAGAGACCCCCCGTCTTATTCGCTTCGTAAACCGCATCGACAAGCAGGGGCACTCGTTTCTCGGGCGCCAGCCTGCAAATAGTGGAAACCACGACACGGTCTCCCGCCAGCCCTAGCTCTTGCTTGGCAAAGGCCGAATCGTGAACCGTAGGAGCCTCGATGCCCGGCAAGCACACGATCGCTTTGCCGGGCGCGACCAGACCAAGCTGTTCCGCCGTCTTCTTGTTCTCGGGAGTGGTGACGATCACCGAACGGCACTGATCCATCTCTTGCCGCACCGCCGCCACTCGACCCTTATCCTCCAAATGAGGATGGTGCAAAGATGCGACGACGTTTCGACAGCCCGCCAATTTCATCGACGCAAAATGGCTCCGATAGACGTCGAAAGTCGGATAGTGGATGTTGATAACCGCGTTCCGCCAGGGCCGTAAGGCGGTGGCAAGTTTGAGAATTCCTAAGAGCTTGCCTTGGCCCATCACCTGAACGGCTTTGACTGACGCTCCTCGCTGAGAAAGCCACTCAGCATTTCCTGAGTCCAAGGCAAGCACTGCAGAATCCGCCCCTCGTTTGGCAAGGCCGCCAGCAAGAAGGCGGACCAGTTGCTCCGTTCCGCCCTTGCTCCCCGACGCGCACAAAAATACGACTCGCTGATTCTGTGCCGTCATCATCGACTAGATTTCGTTCGCATCCTCAGCCTCAATCTTAGCAAAGGTGGGCACAACGATGGATTCACAGGTTAGATTCGGTACCCATTGCCACAACGCCCGTTCGAACGATCTCGCCAATGCTATAAGGCTCCAACGCTGTCAATAGCCGCTCCACCTCAGGTGTCGCCCCGGCAAACTCAACGAACAGGCTCTGAGGCGTTGATCGCGGGGTCTTCGCATAGAACTCGTTGACAAGGTTATAAACCGGGGTCCGTTGCGATTCTTCGCAATCGACCCTAATTAACGCAAGCTCCCTCGACAAGCTGTGCTCCTGGCTCAAGTCTTCAACTTCGACGACGTCGATGAGCTTCTCCAACTGTCGCACGGTTTGATGAAGGAGCGTCTCGTCTCCGTCTACGACCATCGTCAGCCGTGAATAGCCATCCTGTTCGCAGTCGCCCGCATTGAACGAAGCTAAGGAGATGCCCCGCCGACGGAACATCGAGACGAGCCGATTGATGGTTCCCGCCTCGTTTTGAACGAGTGCCGTAATCGTGTGGTGCTGGCTCATTTGTTTGCTCCTGCCGTCTGCTTCGGCAACTCTGGGTCCATGATTACGTTGCTGTTGTTGGTTCCTGCCGGAACCATCGGATAGACGTTCTCCTCCATCTCAACCACGAACTCACAAAGGACCGGTCCCTTGTGCTCCCTCGCTTCCTTGAGGGTTTCCTCAAGGTCTTCGGTGCGAGAGCATCGGAAGAATCTCACACCATAGGCGTCAGCGAGCTTGCCGTAATCCGGCGAGCCCATGGCCACGTGGCTGTAGCGGTTGTCGTAGAACAGCTCCTGCCACTGGCGAACCATTCCTAGGTAGCCGTTGTTCAACAGGCAAATCTTCACGTTGATGCCGTATTCGACCGCCGTCTGCAATTCCTGAAGAGTCATCTGGAAGCCGCCATCTCCGACAACCGCCCAAACCTCGTCATCGGGTCGAGCGCACTTGGCGCCCATTGCCGCAGGGAATCCGAACCCCATTGTTCCGAGGCCGCCGCTCGAAATCCAATTGTAGGGTTGTTGGATCTTGTAGAACTGGGCGGTCCACATCTGGTGCTGGCCGACGTCCGTGGCAACGATAGCGGTGCCTTGAGTGTGCTCGTTGAGGGCTCTTAGCACCGTTCGCGAGAGGAACTTGCCCTCGGGAACGTGGAGAGGATATCTCGCCTGCCAGTTCTTCACTTGGGAAACCCAAGCATCATGCCGCTTTGGTTCGACTTGGGGCACTAAGGATTCCAGTGCCAGTTTCAGATCTCCGACCACCCAAGCGATGGGACTGACCGTCTTGCCAACTTCGCTGGGGTCCAGGTCGAAGTGGACGATCTTGGCTTTAGGAGCAAACGTCTTGGTGTCGCCGGTTAGGCGGTCGTCGAACCGAATTCCGACGCCCATAACAAGGTCGGCCTCTTGAACCGCCATCGTCGCCGCCGCTTCGCCGTGCATCCCCATCATTCCAAGGGAAAGTTCGTGGGTGCGAGGGAAGTTGCCCAGGCCCAATAGGGAATTGATAACCGGAATGTGAGCTTTCTCCGCAAGTTCCTTTAGTAGGTCCGAGGAACCGGAGGCCAAAATGCCTTGTCCGGCGATGATGACCGGCCTCTCCGATTCGGCGATGAGCTTGATAACTTCATCTATTTGCGACTTCGGCGGTGCGCCGGGAATGGTGTATCCCCGTCGGGCAACTACCGTTGGGAATGGGGCATCGGTTTTCGCGATGAAGACGTCTTTCGGAATATCGACCAACACGGGTCCTTTCCGACCCGTGTTGGCCAGATAGAACGCTTCCGCGAGAACGCCCGGAAGGTCGTCGACGTTGGTCACCAGGTAGTTGTGCTTCGTGATCGGGATCGTGATGCCTTGGATGTCGGTCTCTTGAAACGCATCCTTGCCGATCGCCCACGAGTTCACATTGCCTGTAATTGCGACCAGCGGAATCGAATCCATCATCGCGTTCGCGATGCCGGTCACGAGGTTGGTTGCACCGGGACCGCTAGTGGCCAGACAGACTCCGACCCCGTTGGTGACCCGGGCGTAGCCATCCGCCATGTGGGCGGCGCCCTGTTCATGTCGAACCAGGATGTGTTTCACCTGGGGCCAATTCAGCATCTCGTCATAAAGCGGGAGCACGACTCCTCCGGGATATCCGAAGATGGTGTCCACGCCCTCTCGGACGAGAGCTTCCATTACTATTCTTGCGCCAGAACGCACGTCGATCATTCCTCCTGTTGCCACGCTCCATCGTTGGAGCTGCCAGGTTCCGACTGCGTTGTCGTCTCCCTTAAAGTTACCGTTTCAGGGCAAACCCAAAGTAAAAAGCCCTCCCGGACTTCTTTCCGGGAGGGCTTGCCTGGCTTAGCAATCCATCCCGGCTAGGTAAGCCCGAGAATAAGAATGCTAAGCACGACGAGAAGAGCGGCGCCAAGACGTCCAAACGACCCTTGGACCGCTGTGAAATTGTCTGGTGGCGTGTTCGTCTCCACGGTTATATCCTAGCACGATTATCGGCACATGCCAAACGGTTTTTGATCAAATAGGGGCCAAATCAATTCCTAACGCGATCTCGTTGGTGAGCAAATACAAATTCTTCGGAGGGTATCACTTCGAATCAGAAAGACCATTGAGCCATACCCTTGCTTCCAGGGGATTCTTGAGGTGGACCACTGGCACGCCTTCCTCCACCCACTTCCGAATCCGCTCACGCTTCCGCCGGAATGACCTGAAGTGCCATAGCAAAATAGAATCACGCGAGAGCATCAGTCGCAAAGATTCTCGATTGCCATTGCAAACCGTTTCCTGATCTACCAACCGCCTGAGAGTCCGCTTCAAGAGCCGACCGAATGAAACCCAGCGTGGAAAGTCGAGCGCGACGATCAACTGGACCCTTTCCAGGGGAATCTCAATCCAGTGGCCGTAGGCATTGTCCAGAATCCAAGCATCGCTTGAGCACAGATCCCGAAAGATAACGCGCTGATCGTCGAAGGGAACGATCTTCCAATCGGGTTCCCAAGTCAGGTCATCCACGGCGTGGAAGGGAAGTCCCGTCATGTCAGCCAGGCGCCTAGCCATCGTGGTTTTCCCCGACCCAGCCACCCCATACACCACAATTCGACTCACGCCTTCGAGCTTGGCTAGGTTGACGTGCATCATGGTCTTGGTATGGAAAAGCCCCCGATACCTTAAAGGTACCGGAGGCTAAAACGCACAAGCTAGATTTACTTCTCGCGAGTCATGGTGTACTTTGCACTGATGGGCGCAGGAGCGCCAGGGAATGGAACGTTCTTCCAAGAGCCCTCGCCCTTGACCAACGATCCATCCTTTTTGTTGACCCAGGATACGCCTTCACAACTAGCCGCTGCGTCTCCGCCCTCGGTTTCCTTCGTTGAGAATTTGACTTTGAAGCACTCGAATTCGCCAACCTTCTCTTCGCCCTCGACCCTATAGGTGCCCTTTGCCGCAACTGCGCCGGTCTTCTCATCCTTCTTGATTTCGGATGTCCACTCGTCTCCAACCTTGACCGTCTTGTCGGTAACGATAAAGGCGGTCAAATTGGCAGTTCGATAGACGCTTGCGTCGACCGTATCTGCTTTGATATCAACGACCTCGCCGTTAGCCTTGTAGGTGAAGGTCTGGGTCGATGCAGGCATCTCCATCTCTTGGCCAGAGAACGAAACCTTTCCTTCGCTCTGAGCTGATTCCAAAACATAGTTGCCGTTGGACTCGACCTTGGTGACCTTTTCTGTCACCAAAGTGCTGAAGTTGGCTTCAACTCCCTGAACTTCCACGTCGGCCTTGAGTCGATACTTGATCGCCTCGCCTGCCTTGGCTACGCGCTTCAGAGACACTGCGTCTTGAATCGCGAAAGCCGCCACCGAAAGAGCCGCCACCATCAGGCCAAAACCCGTCTTCTTAAAATTGTTATTCATTTGCAAACCTCGTCTTCAGGCGAAATTGTACATGGCAACGCGATTGTCGCCAAGAGCCTGGGGTCTATGTCCCTATACACCGATAGGCCGTTCGGCGTTGCAGCGAATGCGCCAAACTTAACATTCGACACGATGAAGCCCCCTAAAGTTGTGAGCTTTGACTGCGCCCAGACCTTGCTTGAGGTCGATTGGTCGATCAAGCGTTATGTCGCGGACCTCTGCGCCTATGCCGAATTTCCGATCCCCCTTGAGGGCCCCGCGATTTATGAGAGCATGTATAACTCCCGGCTTTCAGACTACGTGAGGGTCAACATGACCCGTGATCACGTCAAGTGCGAGGCTTGGTGGGTCACTCTTGGGGAAGATTGGTTGCGGGAGATCGGAATGGACCTCGCATTCGCCA
>JACMJO010000318.1 GCA_014380605.1 Fimbriimonadaceae bacterium
TGATGCGAGGGGTGGTGAAGCCCATCTTGGCTGGCTTTGGAATCACAGCTCGCCGACTCAAGAACAAGAAGGTCACAATCATGTATCCCGAAGAGCTTCGGGAGCAGTTTCCCCGAACTCGCTGGCGTCACTTCCTGACTCGATACGAAGGCGGCTTGGAGCGATGCATCGGTTGTTCCCTTTGCGCAGGCGCCTGTCCGGCCCGATGCATCTATGTGGAGTCGGCAGAGAATACCGACGAAGCCCGATTCAGCCCTGGCGAACGGTATGCGGTGAGGTACGAGATCAACATGATCCGCTGTATTTTCTGCGGCTATTGCCAGGAGGCATGCCCAACGGGGGCAATCGTTCTGAGGAAGAACTTTGAGCTTGCCAATTACAAGCGAGAAGACTTCATCTACACGAAGCAGATGCTGTTGGAGAAGTTCCCGGGTGAAGCGGAAGAGCCATTTACGGGCGAGTATGCGGATAAGCCTGCGCCCGTGTTTACAGGCGCGTAGGGCCGATGCGCGCCCTTCTCATAAGCTACGGCCAATGGCATGGGCCCGCGAGATTGCCGCGCGCGCTCAAGAGGTTTGGCTTTGAAGTTGGCCTCGTTTGCCATCCCGACAATTTGGCGGCCAAAACTCGGTTTGTTGATCGCTACTTCTTCGGGAAGCCCAAGGACGAATCGGAGGTTTTGCGGGATTTGGTTCAGGCGATCGAGGCGTATCGTCCCGATGTCGTTATTCCCGGGTTGGAGCCAGCGGTAGTTGCTCTTCTCACGCTTCTCAAGATGAAAGACGACGGACTCTTGCCTCAGTTGAGCGAAGATTCCGTAAAGTCGATTCGCCGATCCATCTTTGATCCTGCCCTTCAGCGGTACTTTCACAGCAAGATCGACCTGATCGATGAAATGGCGAAGCGAGGCGTTCGGACGCCGCCCCAGCGCGAACTCCATACGTTGGGCGACGCAGACGCCTTCGTCACCGAGCATGGATTTCCAGTAGTGCTTAAACCGGACGCCGGATATGGGGGAAGCGATATTGCGTTCTGTGGCGACGAAGAGTCTCTGGTCAACGAGGTCTCGGAACGGCTTAGGTCGGGTACGCGGCGAAGGTGGAGCATTCAAAGATTGATTGATGGACCCACCGCGATGGTGCAATTCTATGCGGTTAAAGGAGATGTCAAAGTTGCCTACTCGTTGCTTCGAGTCAAGACAAATCCTGAGGGCACGGGGCTCGCGACGGTAGTTCAGCTCATCAAGAATGAGGAGATGGAGTTTGCGGCCAGGATTTTGGCGGAGCTGATGAACTACAACGGCTTTGGTTCTATCCAGTTTGCCTTGCCTCAAGGGTCAGGGGGAGAGGCTTACATGTTCGAGGCCAATATGAGGCCAGGGGTGTCTATGCATCTGGGCGAGATGTTTGGCGATGATCTTTGTCGCGCGCTTTACCAGCATCATTCGAACTCCCCATATATTCAGTCAGAGCCCAGGATTGGCACGACTGTGGCTCTCTACCCCCAAGAGCTGATTAGGGATCCCAACAGTGAGTTCCTCCAGGGGATAGTGGACTCGCCGGACGATGATCCCGGTTTACTGGAGCACTTTCAAGGCCTTATCGAAGCGGCGACGCAGCGGGCGTGACGTGAGAGATGGCACAGTAGTTAGAGTCCGAACATGAAACCGAGCATTGCCGCCATCATCCCTACCTACAACGAAGTCGAGTTGCTGAGCGCGTGCGTAGACTCCCTATTGGCGCAGGATGAACCTTGGTTAGAGATAATCGTCGTCAACGCGGGCGATCCCTTGCCAGCATCGGTTGCGGTCAAAGTGATCGAGCATCGTGTGCCCGACAACTGCTTCTGGACGGCATGTATTTCTGAGGGGATCGTAGTTGCGAAGGGTTTAGGGTCAGAGCATCTCCTGTTCACAAATGCCGACACGTCGTTTCTGCCTGGATCAGTGAGTCGTCTACGGGAGGCCATCGCCGACAAGCCCATGTCGATTGCTTGCTCGCCCGCCTATGTCCAAACAGAAGGGAAGCCGATTACCTTGTTGTATAGCGACCAGAGCGACCTTGGACCCCTGCTGTACGGCAAACTTGTTCGAAGGTGGGAGAAGCCCGAGGAAGCGCCGATAGAGCCATATGAGATCGACTTAACGGGCGGGCAAGGGGTTTTGATGCCAGCCGTCTTATTTGACTCTGTCAAAGTGGACGTCGAAAACTTTCCCCATTATGCGAGCGATCACGACCTATGGCTGCAAGCCAGAAAGCTGGGATACCGGCTCCTGCTGGTACCTCAGACGGGAATCGTTAATCGGCGGGATTTCAATGAGTCGGAAGGTCGAAAGGCAGGTTCGCTAGTTCGAGCACTGTGGAAGCGAATGACTTCTGAGTTTGCGCCGGAAAGCTGGACGATTATGTGGCGGCTTCGGCGAAAGCATCAGGGTCCGCTGAGCGGTTTCTTTACAACCGTCGTGAGCTTTTTCTTGCGATGGACCATCGGTTTGCCAAAAATTATTCGTCGAAGCTAAATGGCCCTTAACTTGCCGTTCATCCGAATCTGCTAGAGTTAGCCGTTCCAACCATGAAGAAAGCACTTGTCACAGGTATCACCGGCCAGGACGGCGCCTACCTTGCTGAATTTTTATTGGCGAAAGGGTACGAGGTCCACGGAATCAAGCGCCGATCGTCGCTTTTCAATACTGCCCGTATCGATCATCTCTTTCACGACACTCACGAGCAGGGCTTGCCGTTTTATCTGCACTACGGAGACCTAACCGATGGATCGTCGCTTATCCGGATCATCGAGAAGGTTCAGCCAGACGAGGTGTATAACCTTGGCGCCCAGTCGCACGTGAAGGTCAGCTTCGATTCGCCGGAGTACACCGCGGAAGTCGACGGCGTGGGTGTTTTGAGGTTGCTTGAAGCGATCCGAATTCTCGGCATGCAGAACAAGGTGAGGTTTTATCAGGCTTCCACGAGCGAACTCTATGGTCTGGTTCAAGAGATGCCTCAGACTGAAAAAACTCCGTTCTATCCGCGCAGCCCTTACGCGGTTGCAAAGATGTACGGCTACTGGATCGTCGTGAACTATCGCGAGGCATACGGGATGCACGCCTCAAATGGGATTTTGTTCAACCACGAGTCGCCGGTGCGCGGCGAGACTTTTGTTACTCGGAAGATCACGCGAGCGGCCTCCAGAATCGCAGTCGGCCTCCAAAACAAGCTCTTTCTGGGCAACCTAAGCGCCCTGCGAGATTGGGGACATGCCCGAGACTATGTTGAGATGATGTGGCTGATGCTGCAGAAGGATGAGCCGGACGACTATGTGGTCGCAACCGGACGCCAGAGCTCGGTTCGGGATTTTGCCGAACGTTCGTTCCGCGAAGCTGGCATAGAATTGGAGTGGCGTGGCGAGGGTCAGACGGAAGTCGGCGTAGAAAAAGGGACTGGGCGCGAGTTGGTGGCGGTGGACGAGCAGTACTATCGACCGACCGAAGTCGAAACCTTGCTTGGCGATCCTACCAAGGCCAGGGAAAAGCTTGGCTGGGTGCCCAAAGTTGAACTAGAGCAACTCGTTAAAGAGATGGTCGCCGCCGACCTGGATTCTGCACGCAAAGAAGCGCTCGTGAAGGAAAGCGGATTTAAGGTGTATCAGAGTGCTGAAGAAGACCGATAAGACTTTTCTTGCTGGCCATCGAGGCTTGGTTGGCAGTGCCATTCACAAGCGTCTCTTGGCGGGTGGCTATGAGAACGTCATCGTCCGAACACGATCTGAACTTGACCTCCAGGATCAGAAGGCGGTTTACGATTTCTACTCTGAGGAGAAGCCAGACGCGGTCATCTTGGCGGCGGCAAAGGTCGGTGGCATCCACGCCAATCGAACTTATCCGGCTGATTTCATCGGTGAAAATCTTGTCATTCAGAACAACGTGATTTGGGGCGCACACTTAGCCGATGTGCCTCAGCTCCAATTTCTGGGATCAAGTTGCATTTATCCACGGGAGACCACACAGCCGATTCCCGAGAACGCTCTCTTGACGGGCAAGCCAGAGCCCACAAATGCGCCCTATGCGATTGCCAAGATCGCAGGGCTGTACCTTTGTGACTCTATTCAAAGGCAATTCGGGAGGAACTACTTTACGGTCATGCCGCCCAATGCCTATGGCGACAGGGACAATTACGATCTCCAGACCTCCCACGTCCTCCCGGCTCTGGTTCGCAAGTTCCACGAAGCCCTTCCCACTCGTCCGGTCACATGCTGGGGTACGGGTACGCCTCGCCGAGAGTTTTTGCATTCCGACGACATCGCCGATGCCTGCGTTTTCCTCTTGGAGCAAGAAAGGGTCTCGGGCCACGTTAATGTTGGTACTGGTTCCTCGGTCTCGATTCGAGAACTCGCCGAGACAATTCAGAGGATTGTTGGACATCAGGGCGAAATCCTTTGGGATACCTCCATGCCGGACGGCTTCCCCGAGAAGACGATGGATGTCGCCAAGCTGTTTGGAATGGGCTGGCGACCAAAGATCAGCCTGGAGCAGGGGATCACGAGCGCCTACCGATGGTTCCTTGAGAATCGAGTGCTAGCCGAAAAATCTCGTTAGCGACTCGCTCAGAACCTTCGCGGTGTAGCTAACTAACGGAATGCCTGAGTCATAAGCCATACGCGTTGGCCCGACCAACGAGATAACGCCTGCTTCATTCTCGCCGACGAAAAAGCTTTGGCGAACCACCGACATCTGATGCAGTTGTTCGTTCTTGTTCTCTTTGCCAATCGTGACCGTTTGCGCCGTGGGCTGGCCGGTGACCGCATCGTAGAGGACGTCTGATTCGCTTAGGTAGTCGATAAACGATGCTAAGGAGTTGAGGTCGCGTTGGAACTCAGGCTGAGCAAACATAAACTCTTCGCCCTCCGAAACCATCATGCCGCGCGTCGATTCCTTCGCCATTGCGCGCAACTGAGTCCAGACAAGAGCCAGGAGTTTATCGGCGGCGGGGGATGACACGACGGTTGGCGTCTTTGCCTTAACCAGGCTTCGTAAGGTCTTGCCGGAGACGGCGGCAGTCAATTGTTCGTTGGCCGCACCGATGTCCTGAAGACTCAGACCAACCGGGCACTCCACCATGCGGTTCTCAATATGGCCATTGCTCAGAGCAAGCACGAAGAGAGCTTGATTTGGACCCAAGGCGCTGACGATGGCGTTTCGGACCGTCAGGCCAATGTCGCGAACCGTGGTGGCTACGCTCATGAGGTGAGTGATTCGGGATAAAGCTTGAGTCGTTTCTCGCAGGAGGTTCTTCAGAACTTCGCCATCCTCGGTTACCTGGCTTAGCTTCTGTTTATCGCCTGCATCGATGTCGCGCCGATCCAGGAGGCGATCCACGTAAAACCGGTACCCAAGGTCGCTGGGAATTCGTCCTGCGCTAGTGTGGGGTTGCTCTAGGTATCCGAGCTCCGATAGGTCCGCTAGCTCGTTTCGAACCGTCGCGGCCTTCACGCCGAGTCCGTATTTTTGAACCA
>JACMJO010000022.1 GCA_014380605.1 Fimbriimonadaceae bacterium
CTCGCCATGACCCCGGACCCATACCTGCCAGCTCATTGGTCTATTTAGGCCTTCAGCTACTTCCTACTTTTGCGCTCGTGCCTGCCTGTATGTTGTTTTCGTCCGCGCTTAGAGAGAGGCGTGCAAAGAGAATAGAAAGTGAAGAATTTTAATGCCTCAACAGCGACGAAGGAGTTGTGGAGGCTACGTCTACCACCCTCAACAACTCGTGCCTCGCTGTTGAGGGATCAAGCGACTTCTAAGAGGGATTTGGCGACTCAATCCAGGGATATGACGGTCCCTTTGAGGCATATGAAGAGTTTGTTACGGGATTTGAGGACCGTTTGGAGGGATATGGCCTTCATTTGGAGGGATTTGACCAATTTATTGGCCCACATTCTCCAGCTATGGGCCAACTTCGCGACCAAATCACGGGCGAGCAGTTCGGACGCGTGGGCGGTTCTGTCGACCTGCACCAAGCGGACTTTCGAGACGTCTTGGACTCCTGGCAGCTATGTGGCTTTCCGGGTGAGCGCGCAGCGGCGAGGCGTGACCAGCGCGGCCTGCACTCCGGTCGTCCTCTGGGATGGCGAGTCGGTTGTGGCTTTGAAGCTAGCGGCGTAGTCTGTTCCTGTAGATTGAAGAGCCCTCGAGCTAAGCGCTCGGGGGCCTTTTTGTTGGGAAGGTTAAGCGAATCTGTTATGTATTTGTCTTTCTTTGACGTGCTATCTCAAGCGCCTCAATCCGTTTTTCACCAAGTATCAAAACGAACGTCGAAAACACGGAAAGTAATGCGATGTAGATAGCGGCGGCAGTTCCCTGTGCAGACGACCTAATTTCGTTATACAGAGCGCTTGCGATAACCATCACTACGACAAAAAAGATTCCAAAGCTGTCTGCTAAACTCACCCTGCTGTTTCTCGCGTTCTGCCATGTGAAATACCATATGGACAGGGCAACCACATAAAAGAAACGTACCAAGAGTCCTTGCTGACCGGGCCACCAGATTCCGCTACTGGCATGCAGCAAGAACACGCCAAGTGATCCTAGCCCCCAGACTAGGCGGGGACTCGCCATCAAATCCAAACCCATTCCTTGCGCATGATCGCTATTGTAGTGCGATTCGACCCCCATCGACAAAAAAGCCCCCAAGCTTTTGCTTGAGGGCTTCCTTGTGCTCTCCGAAAAGGCTAGCTGACTTTGCGTCGCCGTCGCAGCAACGCGGCTCCCGCCAAGCCTAGAACCACGATCGTGGCTGGCTCGGGAACGGCGGTCACCGACACGTTATCGATAACCATGAAGTTCAGTCGATTCTGGTTCGAGGTCGAGGTTGCATTGGTGTCGAAGTAGTTGAAATGGATGTTAGAACCGCCCTGCGTGACGGTCGCGAGATTGATTCTGGCAATCGGAAGGGTATCCACCGTCCAGGTGACGAATCCGCCGCTTACGTTGACGATGAAATCGTGCCAACCGAAGGCAATATTTCCAAGCATCGTCGCTCCCGTCTGACTTGCGAACAGTGCGGTTTGGGCCGGTGGCGGCGTGGCCCCGCCAAACCCAGCATAGTAGGGGTCGGAAGCATTGGTTGAGGGCGCAAAATAGACTGCATTCCCGCTCCCATAGCTTGCGGGAGCAGCCGTCGAATAGGCACGCCAGTCTGAAGCTGAATTGCCATCTGTGGTTGTTGCGAACCAAACGCTGTCTTGGGTACCGCCAGCCCATTGGGGAGTGACTCCGGCCGTTCCTATTCCTACTCCACCCGCTTGGGTCGATCCATTTCCTCCCACCGGCGCCGGGCCCACAAAGTTAAGCCAGGCCTTGGCGCGGACTTCATATTCGCCAGTGAACGATTTCCCGGTCGGAGACACGCTTAGACCCGAGAAGAGACCGCCCGTGACGTTTGACTCCAACCGCAAACCACGCGTGGTTCCGCCCGATCCAGGCGCGCTGGGAATGCCGTAGGTGCTGTAGTCGAAGAAAATGTCGGCAAGGTTGCCAGCGGGATTGATCCCCTTGTTGACGGTCCATTGAGCCGTATGGTCTACGTCGAAGTTCTCCGTGTAGAGTTGGGCGATTGCACCCATAGGGACAAAGCTCGCTGCAAACATTAAAACAATTCGTTTCATTCAACCCTCCAAAACAAGGTGCGGAACCACCCGCACTTTGACTAGCATACGACATGTTAAGTTCGCCGGTTCTGTATTGCAGTATTAATACGGGGGTGAACCAGGGAAGCAAACTTGGAGTCTGCTTGGTTCATGATTTCTGCGCTCTTTGCCATCGGCATTGCAACCTCGGGCAGCCAAGCCTTGAAGACCCTGGATGGGATCACCTTTAATGATCAGCCGGGGGTTCTTTATGCGCGGTTAAAGCAGGTGTCCAACTCGTTTGGGGTTGGCGTCGGTAAATCCAAGGGGGTTTTGCACCTTAACAAAAAACCCATCCAGATGGCGAACACGCGAAAGCTGCTCGATGGGACGATGCTGTTCCGACTCGGAGCCCTCGCTCATCACGGCTTTACGGTTCGGTGGGACGATGTGGCGAACCGGGCAGTGGTGAAGTCGGCGGCCAAGTCCGGTAGCGCGATCTACGTTCGAAAGGGCCTTCAACGGGTGGTTATCAACAAGAAGGAACTGATGCTAGTGGCTTGGCAGGGAACGAGCGTGGTGCTTCGTTCGAAAGTAGCCATCGGCCGTGCAGCCAATCAAACTCCGAACGGGATTTTCAAGGCTCAGGCATATCGGACGAAGCTCCACCGGTCCTCGCTGTACGGAAATGCGCCGATGCCTTGGGCAGTGCATATCGTCGGCGATATCTTTATCCATGGCTCGGATCAGGCGCAGGGAAGAAGTTCGCATGGGTGCATCAGGCTCCCGATGAAGGGTCGCAACCCCGCTCGGTGGCTTTACAGCTGGATCGAGAAGGACTCGCCGGTAACCATTCTCGGAAAATGGCCCAAGAACGCATCCTAAGTTAAATCCCAAGTCCCGATTTGCGTGGACCATGGTTGACAAAACCGTGTTTCAAAACCTTATAGGTAAGGGAGCTGAGAGTTCGAAGTTGAGAGTCCAGTGAACCGGAGGATGGAGGCGAACTCTCATCTCTCAACGCTCACTTGTCCAAATTCACTTCCAATTTACACAAGCGCCAAAACACAGTAAAAAACGATACAAAAAAACTTGCCTCAAATGAACCTAAAAAAACGGTCAAATCCAGATTCGAATTCGGTCGCAAAACCGTCGCGACCAAGTTCAAAATCAGTCGAGAAAAAACGCGACCGCGAGACCATTACCTGGTACAGGTTCACCAGGAACTAATTTTATGAGGTGACAAACAAAAAAGCCCCCAAGCATTCTGCTTGAGGGCTAATGGAGAGGGATACAAGTGTAGTTACTCCGGTAGGATGCGCGCTGTTACCAGGTTTTTTCTGGGCCTGTACACAGCGCTAGCAATTTCTGTTAATCTACTCGCGATTAGGAGAGTTGCTTTGAAGAGATTTTTGCTTTTCCCAATAGTTAGCTTCGCGATTGTAGCGTCGGCCCCAGCGTCCAGCCTTTACTTTATTAACGACACCACAAACACGCTGAACATCTTCGACACGGTCGCTTTGACTTCCTCGCTGGTAGGTGCCACCGGGATATCCACGAGCTTTGGAGACATGGCTTGGGACCGGACAACAGGCACGATGTACGCCATCGGCGGTCGGGGGAACGCCAGTCTTTACACAATCAATTTGGCCACCGGGGCAGCAACGTTGGTGGGCAATCATGGGATTACCGACTTGTTTGCCCTCGGCGTTGATGCGGCAGGGAACCTCTATGCCCAAGGAACTCCGCAAGCCAATCCAAACGTTAACGTATTCACCCTAAGTAAGGTCACGGGCGCAGCGTCAAACGTCGGCTTGAATAACGTCTATCCAGGCGGCTACACTTTCAACACCACGACTGGCCAGATGATTTATGCGGAAGCAGGTGGCGGCGGAATTTACGACGTCAATCTCGCAACGGGTGCCGCGAATTTTCTCGCCGCAACTGGCTCTATCAACGACAATGACATTGCCTACGATGCATCGATGAACGACTATTGGTCCTTGGACTACAATGGCCAGGCATCTCGCTACGATTCGTTGTTTAATCGGACGCTCATGCAGACTGGTCTGGGCGGTATTGCCGCTGCCGACTTTGCGACCCCGGTTCCAGAGCCCGGAACCATGGCTGTGATTGGGCTGGGCTTAGTGGCATTGATCAAGAAGCGTCGCGCCAAAGCTTCCTGAACTAACTGAAAATGCCGCCCGCACAAATGTGAGCGGGCGGCATTTTTGTTTTTGCTGGGGCCTACTAGCCACCCATCCAAATGCCCGTTCCGTTGTTGTTGCGGAACTGGTAGGTATTGCCGCCAAACCGCACCCAATAAGCCGGAATCGGGTTGGAGTAGGGGTCTACTCGGTAGGTGCCGCCAGTGGCGAAGCTAAGGTTCATCCCATTAACGAAGTTGAACTGTTGTGGGCCAACGAACCACTGGGGACCAAGGTCGACCGTGATAAGGCCTTCACTGGTTCGCAAAGACAGGCCTGCATAACTGTCGGCGCCATCGCCATAGATTCGGAATCCTTCAACGGTGCCCGTGACTTCATAAACGTTGGGGTCGACTCCTGAATTGAGAACGACGGGCTCGCTGATGTCCCAGTAAGGTCGTCCGTTGATCCGTCGCAGAGCAAGTACCGATGTGTTCTTCTTGATCAGCTTGGCAAGGATCACTCCTCGGCCATCGATCATCACCTTCGACCCGGTGACCTGGATGTTATCCTTGGTTCGTATCTTGGTCTGCTGATTCTCAACGTACCAAGTCGGTCCAAGTTCCACGACCGCCGTTCCGCCCGTGCTTGTCTTGACCAGCAAGGTTGTAGCCGGCGCCATTCCGCGCATAGGCACCGTTTTCTGAATGCCCGTGACCTTTCCCGTGAAAGTGATCTGGCTCGATTGGTTGTAAAGCTTGTTATAGGGTGAGTTGAATGCATACCCGCCCATTCGATTGTCAACTATGACCGTCTGCGACAGCGCGGCCGATGTCAATCCGAATGCAATGCCGAGTAAGAGTAAGTTTCTCATTGGTGGCTCCCTTTGGTTTCTTTACTTGACGACGCCAAGAGCCAGGTAGGGTCAGGCAACCGGGACTATTCGACGCCAAGGAGTGATCTCAAGGAAGCCACGATCTGCCAAACTTGAAGCCATGCGCTATTGGCTGATGAAGTCCGAACCGGACACCTACTCCATCGACGACCTGAAAAAAGTCAACGGCCCAGACATATGGGAAGGGTGCCGCAACTACACGGTCCGCAACTTCTTTCGCGACACGATGAAGCCAGGCGACATGGCGTTCTTCCACAACTCCAACTCCGACCCATCTGGCATCATCGGAACCATGGAGGTCGTCGGCGAACCCTATCCCGATCCTACCCAGTTCGATCCAAAGAGCCACTATTACGATGCCAAGAGCCCAAAGGATTCTCCCCGATGGCTCGCCCGAGACGTGGTCTTCAAAGAGAAGTTCAAAAGGGTTATCTCTTTGGCCGAGTTGCGAGAAACCCCCGGCCTTGAGGAGATGTGGGTTACTCGAAAGGGGCAACGGCTGAGCGTCATGCCGGTCACCGAATCGGAATGGGAGATCGTGATGAAGCTTGCAAAAGCTGACTAGCAAGGGTTAACCTGCGCGATATTCCTTAACTTCTTCTTGGGGGCATTTGAACTTATGCGTCATTGGTTTTTCGTTGCGCTCGCGGCAATCGCGGTCCAGGCCCCTGCCCAGGATGTCGCCATTGTCGGGGCAAGAATTGAAATTGGGAACGGCAAGTCCATTCCCAAGGGCAACATCCTTATTCGAGACGGTCGGATCGCGGATATCGGCGAAACGGTAACTGTTCCTCCCGGGTTCGCGACTTACGATGCGGCCGGAACGACCGTCTATCCAGGATTCATCGATGGTCTCACCAGCGCGGGTTTGAAGATTCCAGCCGCTCCAGAGGCCACGACTCCTCCGCCGACCAACACCACCGCACCCGCGACCATGTGGGAGCAGAACCGGCGGGGAATTCGAGGTCGGGTCAATGCGGCAGATTGCATGGACTTGGCTGGGATTTTAGCGGATGCTCATAAGGCAGGAATCACATCCGCTCTTTTCTCACCCGGAAGCGGCTC
>JACMJO010000319.1 GCA_014380605.1 Fimbriimonadaceae bacterium
AGGTCATAGCCAAGATCGACGGCTGCCGTGGATATCCCCTTCATTACTTCGGCAGTAAAACTCGACCAGGACGTGAAGAAGTAGCCCCGTTGAAAAACGACGGCGAGCGTGTCGGAACGTTGCTTGACAAGCATCCGCGCCAAGGCGTTCGGCTTGTAGTTAAGCTCAAGGGATACCTGCCGAACCCTGCGCTCGGTGTCTTCGCTGATTCGGGCAAGCTTGGATTGGCCATTCAAAACAGAGCTGACTGTTCCCTTGCCCACGCCGGCTTTCTTAGCCACGTCAAGGATCGTGATGCGTTTATTCGATTGGCCCGCCATTGGGTTTTACTTACTCCGACAAACTGCACTATATCACCATTTTTCTCATTGCAGAACCGTTTCTGCAAGAAATGCTGAAACGGTTCTGCAAAAGTGCTGGGGTTAGCAAGAAATCCTCGCGAATTTGCGAGGAGATCGTGCTAAGCAGGCACTGCGTTAACGGATCGGGCGCTCGCCTCGATGCCCGGAATGAGGGTTTCTGCCGACTTCATGGCCTCATCGCGATACTTTAACGCGAAATCGGCGGTCTCTGAATCGCCGGCGCTGGTCGCATAAACATGAAGCGCTGCATAGGAGGCGTGGATCATGTGCAGGGCCGCGTGGGCTTTGATCGCGTCCATGGTGACTTTGTCCGTCCGGTCGTGGCCTGCGTTGTAGATGTCGCTAAGCACGCCAAGGGCGCTGTTTGTAAAGTCCTTCATTCCAGACGCTTGCCCGCCCAGGAGTGATAGTCTGGCGGCCAATGTCTCCCGACGTCGCTCGCATTCCTTCGCGCAATTGCCCGCCGCGACTCGGATGGTGGTGACCGCTTCGGCATCGTCGGCCAGTTTGTCCAGCACATCGTCGGTGACAAGTTCAGCGGCATGCAGGTCCTGAAGGTATCGAATTGTTCGGTTTTGGTTAGTTTCCATTAAGTCGTCTCCTTTCCAAGAGAATTCTCTCTTCCTATTAGGCGACGGTTCAGCCTTGCTTCGGCGAAGTGGACCCAGGCGATCCTTCGTTACTCCCGAGCCTGTTCCCGAGGGAATGAAAGTTGGGAACGAGTGGCAGAGTCCGGTCCTAGCCCGATGAAAATTAGCACTCTCGGTGGTAAACTGCTAATCACAGGGACCAGGCGTCGGGTCTCAGGAGTCAGGTTGAAACCGACCTCTGACCCCCTAACCCCTGCAACCTTCGAATTTAGGAGAAACCAAAAAACTATGGCACTCAAACCCCTGCACGATCGAATCGTCGTCGAGGCCGCCGCAAAGGAAGAAAAATCTGCCGGCGGAATCATCCTTCCCGACACCGCGCAAGAAAAGCCCCTGAAGGGCACCGTCATCGCCGTCGGACCAGGCAAGCGACTCGACAGCGGCCAGCTCGCCCCGGTAGGCGTCAAGAAGGGCGAAGTGGTTCTCTACGGCAAGTACGCTGGAACCGAAGTCACCGTGGATGCTAAGGACTACATCATCCTCCGCGCAGACGACGTTCTCGCCATCTTGGAAGGCGCTTTGGTGGGAGCTGGGAAGAAGTAAGGAGTAAGGAGTAAAGGGTAAGGCGAGAATCCATGGAGTCCGAAGAACTGCCAAATGCTAATGACCTTAACCGCATTTCCGACATCGATAGTGTTGCGGAAACAAGAAGCCGGTTATGGTGAAACACCTGCAAGGCAACTCCGAGGATACAGACAACTAAAGGTCTGGCAAGAAAGCATGGAACTCGTCGCGGAAAGCTATCGACTCACCTCCTCCTTTCCTCGAGAAGAGATGTTTGGACTAACGAGGCAGTTGCGAAACGCGGCTGTATCGGTGAATCTAAACATCGCCGAGGGTTGGGGAAGAAACGGAAAGGCCGAGTTTGCAAGATTTGCGGACATTGCTCGCGCTTCTGCAAACGAAGTCGAAGCCGCTGTCGAGATCGCCGTTCGATTGGAATACCTAAGGCAAGATCAACTTGATAGGTTTTACAAGCTCCTGGACCGAGTCTGCTCAATGCTCTACCGACTAATCGAATCCCTAAGAAAACCCAAACCCTAGCCCCGACCCAATTCCTTACCCCTTACCCCTTACCAATTCACCCGATTTACACGCAACAGGAAACTACAAACCCATGCCAGCAAAAGAAATTAGATTCACAGACGACGCCCGAAAGCTCCTTGAAGCAGGCGTCGATAAACTCGCCAACGCCGTCAAGGTAACCCTTGGACCACGAGGCCGCAACGTCGTCCTCGAGCGCAAGTTCGGCTCTCCGACCGTGATCAACGATGGCGTTACCATCGCCAAAGAGATCGAGGTTGAGAACCGATTTGAGAACATGGGCGCCCAGCTCATTCGAGAAGTCTCCAGCAAGACCAACGACACGGCTGGCGACGGCACCACTTCCAGCGTGGTTCTCGCCCAAGCCATCTTCAAGGAAGGCATCCGAAACGTCGCGGCTGGCTCCAATGCCACCCAGATCAAGACGGGAATCGATAAGGCGGTCGACACGATCGTTGCCGAACTCGCCAAGATCAGCAAGCCGGTAAAGGGCGACAAGGACATCAAAGAGGTCGCTACGATCTCTGCCAATGATGCCGAGCTTGGCGCTTTGGTTGCGACCGTCATCAACACCGTCGGAAAAGACGGCGTTGTCACCGTCGAGGAGTCCAAGTCCACCGAGACTTCCCACGAGGTCGTCGAGGGTCTGCAGTTCGATAAGGGCTATCTCAGTCCCTACTTCGTGACCGACGCCACCCGGATGGAAGCCGTTTACGAAGAGCCCCTGATCCTCTTCTACGAGAAGAAGATCGCCCAGATCCAAGACCTCATTCCGATGCTGGAGAAGGCTCTGAAGCTTCAGAAGCCGCTCGTCATCATCGCCGAGGACGTGGAGAACGAGTGCCTGGCAACCCTGGTGCTCAACCGAATCCGAGGCAACCTGCCCCTCATCGCCGTCAAGGCTCCTGGCTTTGGCGACCGACGCAAGGCGATGCTGGAAGACATGGCAATCCTCACCGGCGGCCAGTTCATCAGCGAAGACCTCGGCGTTAAGCTGGAGAACGTCACCCCCGACATGCTCGGCTCCTGCCAGAAGATCGTCATCACGAAGGAAAACAC
>JACMJO010000023.1 GCA_014380605.1 Fimbriimonadaceae bacterium
ACCCGCCATAAGCGACTTGTAGGGCTCTTCTGAGAGCTTGTCCTGAAGCCTTGAGAACGCAATCTGTTCGACTTCCTTGCCCTTCGCCTTGATGAACAGCGTGGGAGTAATGGAAATCTTGATCTTGTTCGCCAGGTTCATATCGTCGGTGACTCTCTTGACTGCAGGATCTGCTTCGTTGTTGAGCCTTGCCTCCAACTTTGATACGTCCATTCCGACTGACTTAGCGACTGCGAAAACGGCTTCCGGAGTTTGGAGATCGGTGTGAGATCTCGAATACATCGCGGCGACGAATTGGAAGAACTTGTTCTCCTCAGCCGCAATCTCCGCGATCGTCGCGGCCGGAAGGGCCATCTTGTGATCCTCCTTCATGAAGAGGGGGAAATGGCGGAAAGCTAGGTTCAACTTGCCATTGCTGTTTTTGACAATCTCATCCAGTTCCTTGAACGTCTTTTGGCAAGCCGGGCAGAGCATGTCGGCAAACTCGATGATGGTTATCGGAGCGTCTGGATTTCCGTAGATGTGAACGCCAGGAGCAAGCAGGTCGAGCTTATCTTTCACGATGCGGTCAACGACGTTTCTATCGACCGTTCCGCCTTTGGCCTTCACGACGGCGATTCCGGCGCCAAGTCCAATTCCGACCACAAGGGTCATCACTCCGGCCAGGAGCAAGTCTGGGGAGTTACTAGGCTCTTCTTCTGTCTTGTCCGCCGCCTGAAGGGCGGCGTAGACGATCGTGGTGACGATCATCGTGATGGCAGAGGAAATGCACCAGATGCAAGTGGCCTGGATTACGTAAAGAGCTGTGTAAGTCAGGTAGCCACTGTACAGAGCCCCAATCCCCGAGACAATGAAGCCAGTCGTAACTAGGGCCTTGGAGTTCCTAACTCCCCGTACGGCCCGCAGGACGGCAATGAGGGTCAAAAAAAGGTACGCGACAAAACCGAGGTATGCCACCGGGATTCCGCCATCGATCGGATTTCCAGTTAGGTACGAGGTGGGATGGGTAGCCACGATATCGCACCCTTTTGTGATGCCACAGGGAAGGGAGATATTGAGCAAATGGCTCAAGCTCAGAAAGCCAGCGATGAATGTGCCGACAAAGCCAAGCACGATGAGAATTCGATTGAGTGCGACTGCTGCCACGATGGGAGTTTACCGTCCTATAGGTTCAAGCGTTGGTTCCCGAGAACCTACAAGTTCAATGCCAAACGGTACACTGTTAGTTCCACCGACGCCATTCTTTCACCTTTATGTCCGCCACGCTCCAGCCCCTGACCCTTGGAAATCGACCAAAACCTCGCCGGGGCACCTACTTTGTGCAGACCTGGGGTTGTCAAATGAACGAGGAAGATAGCGAGCAGATGGCGCTGTACCTCCAGCAAATCGGCTTCGAACCAACGGCAACCATGCTCGAGGCCCAGGTGATCCTGCTCAACACTTGTTCGGTACGTCGGAAGCCCGAGGACAAAGCCTTCTCGATGCTGGGCGAGCTGGTCCCGTTGCGAAAATCCCGACCCGACGTCGTGATCGGCGTCTGCGGCTGCATGGCCCAACTCAGGGCCGACGAAATCCGCCG
>JACMJO010000320.1 GCA_014380605.1 Fimbriimonadaceae bacterium
GCTTACATCGTTTTTCTGAACCCCGCGTACTTTTCTATGGTGATCGCGAAGGGATCCAGCAGGATGTGTTTGGAAAGATCGCCATGGCTGCCAACGGGGGGATCTACATTCCTGATAAAAACGGGAACATTCTTGTTGGGCCGATTGGAAAACAGACAATTTTTGGGAGTCATCCAACCAAAGATCCAGATCAGGATGTGCTGGGCGTCTCGCGCGATAAAAGTGTCTGGATTCGAGATTCGAAGTTTGTTCTCTATTCAATTCGAGATGGTGTCTACCACAACGCAGATTTTCCCAGGAATGAGTCACCGACTTGTTTTCTTGAAACCGCACGGGGTGAAATCTGGATTGGAACCAGGGCTGGAGCGCTTTATCGCAAAACTGCCACCAGTTGGGATGAGGTTCAGCCCCAGATCCCTCTGGCAAAGGCCGGAGTCACCATGATGGCGGAAGATGGTTTTGGCACAATCTACGTGGGCACTCGGAACGGACTAGCCCGTTGGAAAGATGGGGCTTGGCAAACCTGGACTAAGGAGAACGGTTTGCCCTCAAATATCATCACTGCAATGCGTTTGGGCACAGCCGGAGTGGCCTGGATCGGCACCGCATCTGGAATTGTTCGAGTGGACGGTGACAAGCTGATTGTCGTTGACAAAAGCCGGGGGCTACCCGATGAGGCCATAACGGCACTGACATTGGACAAACAGGGAAATCTCTGGGTGGGTTCGCATTCTGGTATTTTTCGACTTTGCAAGGAGGCATTGGATCAACTGGCTCAAGCGAAGCCCGCGAGACTCACCGCGGACCTTTTGAACGCCAAAGATGGTTTGAGATATCCCGAGGGCAGGCCTTTTGTCGGTTCCTGGCTTGGACAGGATGGCTCGATCTGGATGGCAATGCTTCGAGGCTTGGCACGAATCAGTCCCGATCATATTGCGACAAATGTGCTGGTGCCAGAGACGAAGGTGCAAGGCGTACTGATTGACGGCCAGCCTGCAGCGAGCCTTCAGAATTTGGTTTTACCGGCATCGGCAAGTCGCGTGGAATTTCAGTTCACGGCATTAAGTCTTCTGAGGCCAGAACGTAACCGGTTTCGATTTCGTCTCGTAGGGTTTGACCAACAATGGATTGATGGAGGTACCCAAAGAAGCGCAGTCTATACGGGATTGAAGGGGGGAGAATATCGCTTCGAAGTAATAGGCACGAATAACGACCGCGTTGAATCTCTTGCCCCAGCGGCTATCACATTCACGAAGACAAAAGCTTTTCTTGAAACTCCCATTTTCACTCTGCTCTTGCTTTTGGTGGCAACATGTGTGGTTTGGCTTGCAATACAGTTACGGATCCGCAGCCTGAAAGCACGCCATCAGGTAGCGCTGGCCGAAAGGCAACGAATCGCCCGCGAATTGCATGATGGCCTTCTGCAGGAATTTCAGGGAGCAACTTTGAAGTTAGCAGCACTGCAACTCAGGAACCGCGACAACCTTGTCGGAGAGCAACTGGACGGAGTAATATCGGGTCTTGAAAAGAGCTTGCAGGAGTCGCGGCGGGCAATTCAGTCTCTGCGAGGACGCCAGTGGGATGGAGTAGAGTTGTACGCCGCGCTGGTGGAATGTGCTGAAGGTTTGTGCCGCGAGGCGAAAGTCAAAGTCGTTTGCGAGCGGTCATTCCACCTGATGGAACCCAAGGCCGATATCAAGGATGCATTTTGGCGGATTGCCCGAGAATCCATCCGTAACAGCCTGAAGCATGGCAACCCGGCCCAAGTGCAATTGCATCTAAGTTCTCGAGGCAATGAATTAGTGATGTTGATCGTTGATGATGGAGCCGGTTTTCATGTTGAAGAGGTGCGATTGAGGACCGGCTCGCATTTTGGGTTGGTGGGCCTTGAAGAACGGATGGCTTGCGTGGGCGGAAAGTTCAGCATCGAGTCCGCTCCGGGCAAGGGGTGTCGCGTTGAATTTCGCGTTTCATTATTCTCGGCGAAGCCACTTTTCCGCGAGCGCGAAATCAAGCGAGAAGCGGCCAGGCCAGGAGTAATCTAAAGGCGATAAGTAACGCCATAATTTACAAAGAGGACCGTTTTGCCAGGTCCCGTCTCCTTAAGGAATCGCCCAGGCAGAAATGCCGAGACGTTAAACGACAGCGTCAAGTGCGGATCCACCGACCATCGCACCCCCACGTTGCCTTGCGAACCGACGCTTCTGGCGCGGCTCTTCAATCCTTCTCGAATCAGGCGCCCACCAATTCCATAAACGCCATCGCGCGTGGATTGGCGCCAGAACCAATCCCAGCTTAACTCCGCCGTCACACCCTTCTTCACCTCCAGTTCCAGCAATGGATGGAGATCGTAAAAATTGTAGGGTCCAGCGAGCACCATCTTGGAAAAGTATCCGCCTTTGGGAAACAGCGGGTTGAACGTCTCTAACTTGTGATCGCCCGGATTTCCATCCCCGCTAGCCACGTCCGCCTTCATGCCAAGCCTTGGCCCGAAGCGAACGTGTTCCCATTGATATCCGGTCTCTGTCGCTACGGTCCAGGCGCGAATACGGTTCGCGCCGAATGACCCAAACTGGAATACGCCCTCCCAATCCATGTCCACGCCTCCGCCCCTCCTGGTGTGCAGGCGAGTTCCAACAGAGTGCCGGGTCTCTTGCCCGGCACCTTGCACGTATCGGGCTTGCCTGGTGTCAAGACCAAAATAGTATGTATCAATTAGAATTTTTCGAACGGTGGGAGCACTTCCATAGATCCCCCAAAACAATTGCCCGGAATTGGGGACATTGTCAAAGACTCCCGAAAGATTCTGAACCGGGCGGGAAGCAAACAAGTCCACTCGCCAGTCTTTGTGATGGGCCGAAATGCGAACCGCATCGAAGCTCAGCCGCACATTGACGCCTTCATTGTTGGTTGTCAGCTTGCCACCGCCGAAGACCAACTCCTGTCGGCCGACTCTGGCTGTCACCGTCGAGTTTAGGCCTAAATCAACGAAGGCCTCGTGAACATCGGCCCGGTCTCGATCAATGTCCGGCCGGGGCCCACCAGCCCTCCCGAATGCTTCATTGAACTTGAACGAGACAAATGCGCGGGCGAACTTCCCGAGATAGCCGCTAACGTGGGGCATGAATCTTTGCAGTAGATAACCATTGCCGTCCATTTGGCTCTCGCCCCAGTTATCATTCCGAAACCATTCATGTTCGATTCTGTACTCCGCCCCAAATGTGAGAAACGACGTCTGACTAAGACGAACATATTTGAAGCGGTCCCAGAGATCAGTCCGTTCCTTCGGATCGGCGAGGAAACTGTAGTCATCCATAGAATGGATCGGTGTAAGCGGTGGTCGCTTTGAAACCTCCAAGGCACCGGGTTGAGCGGAGACAAGCATCGGAACGAGGATAAGGAGCAGGCACCACAAGCTATTGCGCACGAATGAATCCCTTCCGTACCACCTCACCCTTTCCCCACTTCTGAACACACACTGGGTCGATGGGTGTTCTTTGTCCCTCACGATTGGTGAAGTCAGAAATCCTCCCAATCGCCGCGCGGTCAACCTCCTCAAGCGGGCTGACCACACGATTCGCGCAATTCCCATAATGCCGAGCCCGTTCATTCGGCTGCATCACGATGTCTTCTGGATACGACTCCTCGCAGGTGCCAAGGGTGCTCCCTGCCACGACCATCTCGACGAGTTTCTTAAAGGGCTCATATGACATTTTCATCAGTGATGGTTAGGTTCGACGCTGGCTACTACCTATCTGTTAAGACCTGGAATTCCTTCTTTGTCGGCCTTCTGGTTGTTCGAGAGGAGGCTATAGAACGGCAGATGTTGATGGAAAACATCGAGCGTTCCAACTGCCGAAGGCCGTCTCCAGTCAGCCTGGAGATCTGCGGCGATCGCTGCCCAATTAACGACTATGGCGCCTGCCTGACTCATGCGAAGGCATGCGGTCAGTTCGCTCATCTGATCCCAGCAGCCGCTGGCGTCATATACGGCATATACTTCATAACCAGCCGCCAGGGCCTGCAAAACTGGGAACATGAGGCACACGTCCGTAGTTACACCAGACATAATCAGCTTCTTGCGACCTGTTTTCTCAATGGCTGCCACGAAGTTCGGGTCATCCCAGGAACTTATAGGGCCGGGCCGATACACCACCTTCACCTCTGGAAAGAGCTCGAGAATCTCGGGTAGTAGCGGGCCGTTGGGGCCTTCTGCGTAACTCGCTGTGATGACCGTCGGCAGATTGTGGATCTTCGCCGTCTTGGCCAGTGCCTTGACGTTCGATAAGAATTGATCCAATCGAATATCCTGCACGCCGAGCATGGTTCCTGTCTGATGATCGATCAGCACCATGGCTGAGTTATCTGCCGTAAGTCTGTCGTGAAAGGGATTTGGATTCATAGTAATCTCCTACTGTGTAAGTTTTGCCTGATGGCTGAGATGAGCGGCAATAAAGCCAAAACTCGTCAGTCGCTCGGAATAGAGTTTTCCCAGCGGAGCGCCAAAGGGGCTGGACCAATCCGCCAGGATCTCGGCTATGACCATGTTGGTATTGGCGATCTTGACGCCCGCCTGATTCATGCGAAACATCGCCGCTTGTAGCGCGTGCGCGTTTACGGTTCCAGACGCGTCCATCACGGCGTACACATCGTAGCCGTCGCGTGTGGCTCCGATTGCTGGAAAGGTCAGACACACGTCTGCCGTTACGCCGGCCATGATGAGCTTTTTGCGCCCGGTCTTCTTCACCGCCTCTACGAAGTTCACATCGTTCCAGGCATTGATGATGAGGCGATTAATGATCGGGGCGCCTGGGCAGGCGGTGATTAGCTCCGGAAAGAGCGGGCCATTAGCGCCATCGGGATTACTAGTGGTCAGAACCACCGGCATGTTGAAGATCCTTGCAGCTTCTGCCAGCCAGAGAGTCTGATTCTTCAGGTGAAGTGCGTCAAGATCGGCGATGCCAAAGTTCATGGTGCCGACCTGATGGTCGATCAACAACATCGCCGCATTCTCGTGCGTTAAAGTGTCGTAGGTGTGGTTCGACATTGGAGTTGCTCCTTCCTAAATCAGGGTTCTTCGTATCTGCCAGCACTGAATTCAGAACTACAACAGACTCTTGCTCTCGTCTGAGGCTTTGCACTGTTGGGAGTCCTAAAAGCACGTCTTGAACTGCAATTTAGGTTAATTTCTGCGACGTAGGGTCCACATCCGTAATTAGGTTTA
>JACMJO010000321.1 GCA_014380605.1 Fimbriimonadaceae bacterium
CCAGCCTGGCCTCATCGATGCATTGAACGACAAGGCCGTGAGAGGCCTTCTCGTCGGCGTTGATCACAAGGGTTAGCTCGCTTAGTTTTCGATTTCTCGCCACCGTCTTGATAACATCGCCTAGTCCGCTGACGGAAACAGGTTGGCGATCCAGGTAGATTTGGCCCGCCGAATCCACACTCAATGCTAAGTTATTGTCTTCTTGGACTCGTTGGGCCGAACCTGCCTTGGGGAGATCCACGGGCATGGCCACCAGCTTTGAAAGGGCCAGAGAAGACAGCATGAAGAACACGAGAAGGAAAAACATCGTGTCCACCATGGGGATGATCTCGATCTTGGTGCGCTTCAATTCTGTTCGGCGTTTGAACTTCATAGACCTGCTCGATAAGTTAGACCGTTTACGGGGCGTCTGCGGATCGCAAACATTGAAATATCCTACAATCTAGCCGGACGCAAGCTAATGCAAGAGAAAACGAAACAAGACGCGCTGAATCGAATCGCCCGAATGAGCGGCCAGGTCAACGGCATCAAGAAGATGGTCGAGGATGAGCGTTACTGCGTCGACATCCTGACCCAGGTTTCTGCCCTCCGGGCGGCATTAGACCAGTTAGGCGTGATCTTGCTTTCTACCCACCTTGAGAACTGCGTCTATGGACACGACGAAAAAGGCGACCACCCGCACAATTTCACTGCGGAGGAAAGGAAGGAAGAAATTCGAGTTACCCTGAATCGCTTCTTGAAGTAAGAGCCAAATCCAAATAGACTAGTGACCGTCCATGGCAAGCGCGAAACTCGACATCGACCAGATCGCTCCTGAGGAGTATCCGACCGGGCTTTACGACTACGCGGCGAAAGTCGCCGCTCTGGATGGACTGCCCGATGACCGAGCACCGATAGAGAGCCAGTACCGCGAGGTCGGATTCGTTTCGATCGACAACGCGTTTTCACGAGATCAGGTTGCCGAGCTCTTGGACGCCCTTTACCAGTTGACGATCCGCGACCTCCCGGAGCGAACCCAACTGCAGTTCGAGAACCTGGCGGCAGGCAAAATTGAGTCCCTTCCTCCCGGGGAGCGGTTGGACTACGTCCGCAAGCTGATGTGGTTTGTAGACCTCGATCCACGGATCGAAGCCATCGCCTATGAGCCCAGACTCATGGAGTTGCTAACTCAGTTACTTGGCGCCGAACCTGAGATGTTCCAAGAGATGGCGCTTTTCAAGCCCCCGGGAATTGGGCGGGAGAAGCCTTGGCACCAGGACCACGCCTACTTCAACCTGCCGGAAGGAACAAATGTGGTCGGCGTCTGGATCGCGCTGGACGACACCTATCCGGAGAACGGGTGCATGCACCTTCTGCCGGGCGCCCATAAGGATGGACCCATTCCCCACTTCAACCGTCGGGATTGGCAGATTTGCGATACGGACATCCTGAGCAAGGGTCAGGCGGTGGCTACACCATTGAAGGCTGGCGGTTGCCTTATCTTTGACGGTCTGGTCCCTCACGGAACGCCGCATAACAGGACCAACACTCGGCGCCGCGCCTTGCAGTTCCACTATGTGGCGAAGGGGACTCCTCGGATCACAACCGAAGAGCGAATGGCGATGTTTGGGCCGGAAGGTCGGGACGTGAGTTGCTAATTGTTTAGAGTGCGGCAATTCATTACCGCTTTCTTCTGGCGGCCAAGTTTGATGAGATTAGGATTAGCTAAAGCGGCAATGAATTGCCGCACTCTAAACAGCCCTCACCACTACTACGATATCGTTCAGGTTCGTCCCCGTCGGACCAGTCTTGACTAGCGTGGCTGCCGCTTCGTGGAAATGGTAGCTATCGTTTTCGGCAAGGGTCTGCTCGACAGTAAAACCGCGTTCTCTGGCCCTCGTTATGGTCTCCCCATCCACCAAAGCCCCCGCTGCATCGGTAGGTCCGTCGGTTCCATCTGAACCGGCTACCAGGACTGCTACATCCGAATCGCCCGCTACCTGGTCGGCAAAAACGCACCCCATCTCTTGAGCTCGGCCGCCAAGGCCGTCTCCCATTTTTCGGACCACCGTCTCCCCAACCGCGATGAGGCAGTCGTTTTCAAAACGTCCGCCTGGAAAGAGGTCGTTCTGGGCGATATAGCTCGGAAACTCCCTGGCCTCACCCTGCATCGGGATCGCTTCGAATAAGTTCAGACCAAGCTCCTCCGCGACGGCCTTCGCCGCTTTTCCCATGGTCCGAGCATTCCCAAGGATTCGATGCGCAGGCTCCTCGCCCTCGTGAGAAGGGCTAGGTTCCTTCAAACTCCTCAGGATGTGCGGTGGAAACTTACTATCGAACGAATAGGCGCTGAGGAGCTCGGCCAGATTCGGAATCAGCTTCGGCGGCACGAAAGGTCCCGAACCGATAACGCCAAGACGGTCACCCTCTACATCGGATAAGGCCAGCACGACGACGGCCGCCTCGCCAAATGCCCTTGCCAGACCTCCGGCCTTGACCTTTGACAGGCGGGAGCGAATCGCATTTATCGTGAGGATCGTGGCACCTGATGCAAGTAATTCACGGTTGACAAGCTGTAAGTCATCCAGTGAAACGCCGTCCACGGGCGACTCCATCAAAGCGGACGCCCCGCCTGAAAGCAAGAACAGCACCAGGTTGGTGCCTAAGTGCTTCTCGCCGAAACGAAGCATCATCTCTCCCGCTTTAAGGCTGTCCTCGCCCGGGATTGGATGGCTGGCCTCGATCGTCTGACAATACTGGAGTGGCTCGGCGTGACCATGCTTCGTGACAATCAGTCCGTCATGAATGCGTTGTCCCAAAATCTCCTCCAGACCTTGAGCCATGGCCGGAGCGGCCTTCCCTGCGCCAGCCACCACCACTCTGTCAATTTCCGTGAGGTTGAACCTGAGATCGTCAACTAAGAGATGATGGCCATTGAGCGACACGTGATTCTTGACCAGCCGATCGCCGCGTACTAGAGCCAGAGTCTTGGCGTAGATCTCAAGCGATAACTCGCCCGCCCGATTACGAGGCGTCGCCTCAATCCTCATTTACGAAGGAACCAGGCGGCGATGTCGTTCGAGAGCCGTACCGCCCCACCACCTTGCAGATTCTGAAAGACAACAACCGTCAATTTCGAATCAACGTGCCGAACGACATTCGATGTGAAGCCGGCAGTTCCGCCGCTGTGGGCAACGACCAACTTCCCGTCGACCTTGCGAACGCTCCATCCAAACCCGTAAGTGGTTGGCTTGCCGTCATTCAGGGTCGCTGGAGCCCAAATTTGGTCCTTGATCCCCTTGCTCAGAATGGATTCCCCGTGCAAGGCCAAATCCCACTTCACCCAATCCAAGACCGTAGATTGAATGCCTCCGCTTCCCGCCATGGCGTAGGGCCGCAAAGGGATCGCATTCTCGTGATGATCCTTGTCCCAAACGTATCCGTTAGCCCGACCGGGTACCAGGTTCTCCAAAAGGTAGTAACTGGTGTTCGCCATCCCGACCGGCTTAAAGATTCGTTCCGCCACAAACTCGCTCAACGGCTTCCCCGCAACCTTGCCCACGAGGATGCCGAGAATTGAGTAGCCCTCGTTGCTGTATTCGTACTTCTCGCCTGGCTGGAACTTGAGCGGGTGCTTGGCCAGCATTTCGATGTATCGGTCGCCTGACGGGTTCTCGCGGAATCCGAATCCATCGCTTGGGGCAAATTCTGCCATCCCAGACGTGTGCGTGAGCAGGTGCCGCAACGTGATCTTGGACCATGCTTCCAGCGACTTCCCCACGTACTTTGAGATCGGATCGTCAAGCTTCCACTTGCCATCTTGAACCAGGAGCATCGCGGCCGCAGAGCAGAACTGCTTGCTCATACTGGCGACCCGAAAAACCGTCTCCTGTCTCACGTCGGAACCCGTTTCCAGGTTCGCAATTCCGTAGGCGCCGATCTTGAGGACCTTTCCGTCTTTCACCACGACGAGGGCGAGTCCCGGGGAATTTGAGGCTTTCATCTCAGCCCGAGCCATATCGTCGATCTCATCGGCTCGGGCGATGGAGGAGGCGACGAGCAGGAGGGTCAGGATAAGGCGACGCATGAACGCATTTTAGACGGGTTGTCGTCTGGTTGATGATGAAAACCA
>JACMJO010000322.1 GCA_014380605.1 Fimbriimonadaceae bacterium
AGTTTCGGTCGATCAGAGTTTGCTAGGCCGCGGAGTCGAACCACCTCACCCGATTGTACGTTCCAAGCTGGTCAGGTCTTTCGACTCGCAGGAAGCAGTCGGTAACGCTGCAAACCCTAGGACGGCTCGCTCAAGATGACGCCGTGAGACCGTTGGTTGATATTCTCAAGCAAAAAGGGCGGCCCCGACTCAAGTCGGGGCCGCCCTCACATTTTCTGTTGTCAGGCCGTCTTTGCTAGGAATGGCCGTACGTTCGAGTCCAACGCGATTGCGATTTCCCGCTCGATCACGTTTCCTTTTAGCTGGCTAAGATAGACCTTGCTGAGGCTCGGCTGCTTTACGAGACGCTCAAGCGTCGCGAGCAGATCCGCGGCCTCATCGCGACTTAGTGAAATCGCGACGTCGCTTAAATCTTTCTGCCCCTCGTAGTCGAAGATCCTCATTATAAATTTCCCTATGTGGGTTGTCTCGCAAACCACTACAGGTGTTAACGTCCCTTAGGTTCCAAGGTTTTGTCGAACCATGGCCCAAAGGCCCAATTGCCCAGCAGAATTATCGGCAGGATTGTGGCGAGGCGCAGTGTGTTTGGGACCGTTAGGTGTTGAGTACACCAGTATTCCTACTTGCGAACGAATCTCCAGGCGGTGATTTCTTTTCCGCCGATCACCGGGACGAGTTTGTCGGTGAGGATTTTGTAACTCGTGCCCATGTTTCCCGAACCGGTTGAAAGGTCGAGTTGAGTGTCGGTGGCGGTGTAGGTGCCGCTTGCCAGGGTGAGCTTCCCAATGGTGATTTCAAACGACTTATCGTCTTTGAGATCGAGTTCGGCTTTCTCGGCGCCTTCTCCAAAGAAATTGTTTGTCTGCTCAATTCGGTATCGCCCTGTGACCGACGAGCCGCCCTTGCACCCGCTCAAAAGGAAGATGCTGAGAAGGCACACACAACAAAGCCGCAAAACCGTCATAAGAAAATTCTAACGGATTTGCGGCCAGTGATGGGACTAAGAAATCTGAGCGAGAACGTCTTTCAGACTTTGAGCTGAAGCGAGCAGTCCTTCACGCTCGACTTCGTTCACGCTTGGCTCCAAAATGTCGACGACGCCCTTTCTTCCGACCTTGGTCGGCAGAGAGAGGGAAATGTCGCTTATACCGAGCTTTCCGCTTTGAAGCGTCGAGACCGGCAAAACGGCCTCGCTGTTTAGAGCGATCGCATGAACGACTTCGGCAATCGATACGCCAACCGCCCGTCCTGCGCCGCCCTTAAGGCGAATGACTTCTGCGCCTGACTTACGCGTGAATTCGAACACGCCTTGTACCTCTTCCTGATACTTAGGCACGGAGGTCAGTGGCACCCCGCCGATCGTGGCGGAGCTGAAAATTGGCACCATCGAATCGCCGTGCTCGCCCAGGATCAACGCCTTGACGTCGAGGGCGTTGACGTTGAAATGGTCGGCAAGCAAGGAGCGGAATCGGCAGGTATCTAGAACCGTTCCCAGCCCCAAAACCTGCGATGGCGGAACGATGCCGCTTTGGCCGGCAAGGTGAGTGAGAATATCGACCGGATTTGAAACGACCACGACGGTCGCACCTGAATTGAGCTTAACGCCCTTCAGCGAATCCAAGATCCCTTTGAACAGCCCGACATTGCGATTGATGAGCTCAAGTCGGCTCTCATCGGGTTTGCGACGAAGACCAGCGGTGATGACTACACAGTCGCTGCCATTCACGATGTCGTACTCATTCGAGCTGGTGAACTTCTGGTTGGCGGTCAATGCCGCACCGTGGCGAAGGTCGAGCGCTTCGCCTGCCGCCATGTCGGCGTTCATGTCGACAAGCGCGATCTCGCGGACGATCCCTCCAAGCTGTAATACGAATGCGGCGTCCGAGCCGACGCGTCCGCCTCCTCCAATGATGGCTACTTTCATGTGTTTTGGGTTCCCTCTAGTGCCCGTTTGGGCGGCCTCCGCTGAGGCGGTTGTGGAAGGATTATGGCAGGTTGGGGGTAAGGCATATTAGGCACAGCAGCCTAAGCAATTGAAGTCTTAACCCCGTTCGCTAGTGCAAAATGCGGGAATGAAGAGATCGTGCCTCATTCTCTCAGCAATCGCAACCGCGGCCATGAGTACCGCTCAGCTCGGCCTCGTCCTTAAGAATGGCGACCGAGTGGCCTTTTACGGCGACAGCATCACCGACAATGGCTATTACACCAAGGTCGTGGAGACCTTTGTCCGGCTTCGGTATCCAGACCTCGACGTTCGATTCTTCAATGCTGGTGTAGGAGGCGACCGAGTGGGCGGAGGCTGGATGGGCCCCGTTGATGAGCGACTAACCCGAGACCTTTTCAGCCGAAAACCGACCGTCGTCACCGTCATGCTGGGCATGAACGATGGGGGCTACCAGCAAACCAAGCCTGAGATCGAGAACGCTTACAAGACTGGCTATCAGCACATCATCGAGCGACTCAAAAAGGAGGCCCCGACGACGAGAGTCTTCCTCATCAAGCCCTCGCCTTTCGACGACGTCACACGTCAACCCGGCTGGCCAGGAGGCTACAACGGCGTTATGCGATCCTACTCCGACTACCTGGAAGGACTCGCCAAGTCGAACGGGTACGCGTCCGTAGACTTCAACACTCCGGTCGTGGATATGCTTGAGAAGGCGAAGGTCGAGAACGCGGAACTATCGACGAAAGTGATCGGGGATCGGGTCCATCCCGGAGGCGCCGGGCACTTGGTAATGGCTCAACAGCTTCTCATGGCCTGGGGCGCGACCCCAATGATCTCTAACGTCAATATCGACGCCCAGACTGGCCGAGCGCAAGCGTTCCGGGCGTCGGTCACCGGACTCAGCGCGGTAGACAAGGTCACTTGGACTCAGACCGACCAGGGCCTCCCATTCCCACTCGACCGAAAAGACGCAACGGTTACCCTCGTTCTAAAAAGTGGAGACTTTGACCAAAAACTTAACCAGCAGATGCTGACGGTGAGGAACCTTAAGCCCGGAAACCACAGCTTGACCATCGATGGCCAAGCCGTTGGAACCTTCACCGCAGATCAGCTTGCCGCAGGGATCAACCTCGCCCAATACGAGACGCCCATGATGGCTCAGGCTCGAATCGTCTCTGCGGCCGTAAACCAGCGGGCCGACATGATGTACCAGTGCTGGCGTCAAATGGAGTTCACTCTAAAATGGGCGGATTCTCCAAAGCGAACCGCCGCCATCACTGCGGTTCACGACCTAAGCGACGACCTGATAGCTAAGACAAGAGTCGCGGCGAAACCAGGTCCCCATAAGTACGAACTCAGTCCGGCTAACTAAGCGACGTCTTTCTTAACGGTGACGTCCCATAGGCGCACGAGTTTGTCCTGTCCACCGGCGGCCAAAAGGTCGCCGGTTGGGCTGAATGCCACGCTTGAAATGGGTCGAGAGCTGGCTTCGATTCGCACGTTGCCAATCCCCTTGGCGGCATTCCAAAGGCCGAGCGTGCCATCCCTTGAGCCGCTAGCGATCAGCCAGGAGTTGGGGTGGAACGCCAAAGCCTCGATCGGCTTAGTGTGGCCATACACCATCTTCTCCATCTGCCCATCGCTGAGCCGGAAGATACGAATCGAAAGATCGACCGCCGCGACCGCCAAGTATCGGACGTCGGGAGAGAAGGCGATCGCGGTAACCGTGGATCGGATCTGCTGGATTCGATGCATGACCGTTCCTGTTGCGCCGTTCAGAATCGTGACAGTTGCGTCCGCCGAGCCGGTTGCCAAGTACTTGCCATTGGCCGACCAGGCGACCGCCGTCACTGCATCAGAGTGATCGACCTTGCGATACAGGTTCGAGCCATCGTTCGTGTTGGAAACCGAAAGGGTGTGGTGCAGAGACCCGCAGGCCAGCGAGTTACCGTCGGCGCTTATCGAGAGGCACGAGACCCATTCTTCATTGGAAGCTTTCCAGGACTCTATGCGCTTGCCGTTTAGATGCCAAAAGCTGATCTGGGATTCCGCGCTTCCCGCCGCCACCAGCCTTTCCTCTGAGAAGGCACGGATAACTGAAATCACGCCGTTCTCCAGCTTCATCCTCCGCTCCGGCTTGCCATCTGGCGACCACCAGATCAACTCGTTATCGAACGCGCTGGAAATAAGTTGGCCCGTGTCGGGGGCAAACCCTACCGCATATACCGGAGTCATATGCGCTTTGAGACGGGTACGTAGTTTGACGACGACCGGTTTCCGAAGATCGTTTCGAGCGCCTTCGGTGGAGTCCAGGCCACCGCCTCGGAGCATGGCATCGTATTCGGACCTTCTGGCCGGATCGACCAATGTCTGAAAAGCCTCGTTGATCCGCGCCATATTTTCATGCGCTTCAGGATCGGAACTGACGTCGGGGTGATGTATTTGAGCTAGCCGGCGATAGGCTTTTCGGAGCGTCTCCTGGTCGGAGGTTGGGCCGACTCCCAGGATTTCGTAGTAATTAGCGGTCAGGGTTTTCAAATCAAGGTCCGATCTGCAAAAGGTTCCGGCAGAAACTTCTATTTTATTCCACGCCATATAGTGAGGGCTAGGTCGCAGTGGGAATGAGACCGGAACCATAATCTGTAATGCCCAAATGCGTCGTCCTGCTAAGCGGCGGATTAGACTCGGCCACGGTCCTCGCGCTTACTAAAAGTCTGGGCTTCGAGCCTTATGCGCTAACAGTGGTCTATGGCCAGAGGCACCGGGTCGAGATCGATGCCGCGAAGAAGGTTGCGACTGCCCAAGGCGTTGTAGAACACCGGTTCGTAAGCGTGGACCTGAATGCAATCGGGGGCTCAGCTCTCACCGATGACATCGCCGTCCCCAAAGATCGGATCGAATCAGAGATGACAGATATTCCAGTCACCTACGTTCCTGCGCGGAATACGATCATGCTTTCGATCGCCCTTGGTTATGCTGAGGTCATTGGGGCTTACGACATCTTCGTCGGAGTCAATGCCGTCGATTACAGTGGCTATCCGGATTGCCGCCCGGAGTACATTGCCGCTTTTGAGAATATGGCTCGCCTGGCCACTAAGGCAGGAGTCGAGGGCAAACCAACCAGTATTCACGCCCCGCTCATTACGTGGACTAAGCAACAGATCATTGAGCGTGGATTGGCCCTGGGGGTGGACTACGCCTTGACTCACTCTTGCTATGACCCGGATGAGCAAGGCCGTCCCTGCAGGCGATGCGATTCGTGCTTGATCAGACAAGCGGCTTTTGCTGAACTTGGGTTGAATGATCCGGCTCTTAGTTAGGCAAGATTGCTGGGTCGTGGAGTTCCTAACCTTTCCTTAATAATCGACTGGTAGCTTCAGAGCGTCGGCTATTGTGACTTGATTTTTGGAGAGTAAACATGAAAAAGCTAGCATTGCTTGCGATGTCATCCGTGTTCGCTGTAAGCGCTATTGCGCAAACTCAGAACGCTAAATTCAATGAGGTTTTCTTTAACCCCCCTGGAACCGACGACAACAAAGAGTTTGTGGAGTTGATTGGTGCGGGAAGTCTCACTGGACTTACACTTTTGTCTATCGATGGGGACGGCGCTTCTGCTGGTGTTATCGACCAAGCCATTAGCCTAAACAGCTTGTCCTTTGGCACAAACGGCTTGCTCCTTCTCCGTGATGCGCAGACGAATATTGCCTGGGTCGATGAGTTTCAGGCCGCTCAGGCTGGGCCTAGCGCAGGAACCAACGTCACTGTTGGCGACTTCGCTCCCGATCTTGAGAATGGCTCCAACACCTTCGTAATTGTAAGCGGTTTCACGGGTGCAGTAGGCAATGACCTTGATACGGACAACAATGGCACGGTCGATACTGCTACCCCCTGGAGTAGCGTTCTCGATGCTATTGGAGTTACCGAGAACGACGGAGCCGCGAACTTCGAATATGCAACAGGTTTTGGCTTCTTCGGCTTTGCGGCATTGGCCTTTACACCGGACGCCGTGTTCAGGATTCGTGATGGACAAGGTAATAACTGGGTTGGAATGGACGTCAACGGAGTTGTCGGTGGAAACTATCCCGCTGATCTCCTAGAAGTTGCATTTCAAGCAAACTACAATCCAGCCGTTGATCTGGCCGCCACGTTTGCTGGAGGCCAAGGGGCAACGCCCGGGGGAATCAACGAGATTCTCAAGCAAGAACCCGTTCCTGAGCCCGCTTCCCTCGCCGCTCTCGGATTGGGCGCTATGGCTTTGATTCGAAAGCGACGAAATCGAAAGTAGGCTTTCAATCTATTGCAACTGGTCGGAGCAAAGTGCTCCGACCAGTTGTTTTGTCCGTAGGCGTAGAATAGTGCGAGATGTCCACGCTGTTCGATAAAATTTGGGACCGCCATGTCGTTGCCGACCTACCGGGCGGGGGAGCCCTTCTTTATATCGACCGCCACCTTGTTCACGAGGTCACCTCGCCCCAAGCGTTTGATGGGCTTCGCGAATTCAATCGTCCCGTTCGTCGCCCCGACCTCACTTTTGCCACGGTGGACCACAACGTCCCCACTGATGGTCGTGCAATCGACGAATCAACGCTTAGCGGAAAGCAACTGGCCGCACTTGCGATAAACGCCCGCGAGTTTGGCGTTCCGCTTTACGGTTATGGACACGAGAAGCAAGGGATTGTCCACGTCATTGGACCTCAGTTGGGAATCACGCTGCCCGGCCTGACCATCGTCTGCGGCGATAGCCACACTTCGACCCACGGCGCGTTCGGTGCCTTGGCCTTTGGCATCGGTACAACCGAGGTAGAGCACGTGCTCGCCACCCAAACCCTCCGAGCGAGCAGCAAGCCAAAGTCGATGGGCATCCAAATCGATGGTGCCATACCCGAGGGAATCACGGCCAAGGACATCATCCTCGCTATCATCCGAAAAATCGGCGCAGGTGGGGGAACCGGCTATGTGGTGGAGTATTTCGGCCAGGCGATCCGTAATCTGCCGATGAGCGGACGGATGACGATCTGCAACATGTCCATCGAAATGGGCGCCAGGGCCGGACTCATCCAGCCTGATCAAACCACCTTCGACTACGTCGCCGCCGAGGATCGCCCGTTCGCCCCCAAGGGCGCCGACTTCGACAAGATGGTCGAATCATGTCGCGACCTGAAAACGGATAACGCGGCAGACTATGACCGGCTGGAAATTCTCGATGTCACCAACCTGAAACCCCAAGTAACGTGGGGCACGACTCCGGCAATGACCGTAGATATTGATCAGGCTGTGCCCGTCCCTAAGGATGCCGGCGAAGAGCGCGCCCAGAAGTATATGGGCCTCAAGCCCGGGGATGTCATGGCGGACACTGCCGTCAACACCGTCTTTATCGGTTCCTGCACCAATTCCCGCATCGAGGACCTGCGAGAGGCCGCAAGGGTGGTGAATGGGAGACATGTGGCGGCGGGCGTCCGTGCGATGGTTGTTCCCGGTAGCGCCGCCGTCAAGGCAATTGCCGAGCAAGAGGGCCTTGACGCCATTTTTAAGGAAGCCGGATTTGAGTGGCATCAAGCCGGGTGTTCCATGTGCCTGGGAATGAATGGAGACATTCTGCGCCCTCAGGAGCGAAGCGCGTCAACTTCTAATCGTCCCTACGAGGGTCGCCAGGGTCCAGGTTCTCGAACTCACTTGGTCAGCCCAGCCACTGCCGCGGCAACGGCAATCCGAGGTAAATTTGCCGATCCCAGGAACCTAGCATGAGGCAAGAATCGGCGATGCTAGTTAGAGCCGATCTCCAAACAGCAGTCGGGTACAATCCCGTGTCCAAACAACAAGAGACGATTTAAAAGCATGAAAAGGACCTACCAACCAAATAACCGCCACCGGAGCAAGACCCATGGGTTCCGAATCCGAATGCGAACGACCGATGGCCAGAACACCCTCAAGCGACGCCGAGCCAAGGGTCGGCACAAGATCTCTTCGTAAGCCAGGGCTGTCCAAGACGAAATTTGAAGCGGTTTTCAAGGGCGGCAAAAGAGTATCGACTTCCAATTTTCGATTGACCGCAGACAAGGGCGAAGGCCGAGTTGGAGTCGCAACATCGAAGAAGATTGGGTGCCATGCAAGGCGGAACTGGGTCAAAAGGCGGATTCGCGAAAGTATTTACAGCTTCGAATCTAGCCTGAGGACAGACTTAGACTACATCGTGATTGCAACCCCCAACGTATTAACGATGGACTTTGTCGCGATCCGAGAAGAGTTGAAAGATGCGACAAGACGAATGAACGAACGATGGGACGCGGACTTGGAGTCTGGTTAATCCGCCTTTATCAGAAAACCACAAAATGGATGCCACCAACCTGCCGGTTTACGCCCAGTTGCTCGAACTATACGCTCGAAGCAGTGGAGAAGCATGGGCTCTTTAAAGGCTCTTGGCTTGGCTTCAAACGAATTTGTCGATGCGGCCCGTGGAACCCAGGCGGCCACGACCCAGTTCCGTAATTTCACTTTCACTCGAAACTCTAAACTCCAAACTCGAAACTAGAATTAATGGCTCGCCCCGCACCTACACCGAAACAGAACTTCCTGCAGACCTTGTTGATCGTCACGACGGTCTTCCTTGGCATGCAACTGCTGTGCAATCGCCCACAGCCAACCGAAACCCGGACGCGCGATCAGCTTGCCAAATCGATGCGGGAGATGAATCGACAGCTTAAGGATCACTCCATCGTGCAGACGCAAGGAGCGTTCCAGGGCAAGGTCAACGAAGAGCTGGCCGCCAAAAAGATCGACGCCAAGGAAGCAGAGCGGCTCAAGTACGAGGCGGCCATCCTGGTTGCCGACACCCAGCTTAAAGCGGGCATCGCGAGAAACGAGAACAGCCGGATCAGAAACGCATTCATGGGGCTAGATTCCATCGCCCTCAAGGAAGCGACTAATCCGGCCTGGGCCGAATCCAAAGTTGAGATTCCTCCTACCGAGCGAGAGCCAGGAAGGTTCGCTTGGACTACGTGGAACGGTCCCGAACTTTACGAGAAGGTCAAGTCTGAACTGACAACCCGCAATAAACACGAGCTCGTTTGGGGATTCCTGCCCGGCGGCTTCGCATTTATCGATTTTCTGGTTAAGGTCACTGGCTCTGTCCCTGGGTTCAGCTACTGGTTCGCCGCCTTCCTCCTTGCCCTCGTGGTTCGCGCGATCATCTATCCGCTTGCGCAGAAACAGCTCATGTGGGGACGCAAGATGTCCCAACTTGGACCGATGATGAAGGAGATTCGGGAGAGGTATCAGGGCCAGGAGCAACAGGTCAAGATCATGGAGCTGTACAAAGAGTACGGCGTTAATCCCATGGCCGGCTGCGCACCCGCCTTGGTGCAGATGCCCCTGTTCCTCTTTGTGTACCAGTGCATGCTGTACTACCAGTTCGAGTTCCAAAACGGAACCTTCGCCTGGATTAACCCCAGCACCAGTGCAGCAACAAAGGGCTTTGTCGCCTCCAACCTCGGCCACGTCGACGTCATCCTAATCATTCTCTACGGCATATCGCTTTGCGTCACGACCATCCTTCAGCCGGTCAACGATCCTTCCCAGGTGAAGCAACAGAGGATTATCGGCCTTAGCTTTGCAATCCTACTGCCCGTATTCATGCTTCTTGGTTTCTTCCCGGTGCCCGCTGCGTTCGTTCTCTACTGGACCTTCACGAACCTTCTGGCCACTGCCCAATCGCTACGAGCCTATCGTTTGCCCATGGAGCCTTTGGTGAAAGTGAATACCAAGGCTGGCGGCACATACCCTGGAGCCGGAACCGGCTTCTGGGGCAAGTTGCAGGAACAGGCTCGCCAGGCTCAAGAAGGGAAAGAGGACCTAAAGGGTCAATCCAGCCAGAACGGTCAAAAGACCAATGGCACGGTAAACAGTTCGCTCAATGGCAAGACGGGCACGCCCGCTAAGCACAAGCCGAAAAAAAGGAAATGAATTGTAATTGGTAAATTGTAAGAGGTAAATCGAACACCAATCGTCTGAACGACCGCATACTAGGCCATAGAATAAAACCGACGGTCAGTCCACATCTCCGAAGACGAATTCGAAATACCGACTCACAACACACCGACGGCAAGTAAGAGGATTATGCAATCAATCGAAATGACGGGGAAATCGGTCGCAGAGGCCACAAAGTCGGCGGCGTCAAAGCTTGGCGTTGCCGAGGACCAGTTGACGGTGACGGTCTTGGAAGAGACCAAGGGTTTGTTTGGGAAGAGTTCGGTTCGAGTCCGCGCCGAAGTGAAGACGGTGGCCGCACCTGCGAGCACCAAGGCAACCAACGGCAAAGTAGTCGAAGAAGCGCCTGCTGAAAAGCCCGCGAAGAAGCCACGCGCAACCAAGGCCGCTCCAAAGAAGGCAGAAGAAGCACCAGTAGAAGAGGAAGCTCCAGTTCAGGCTCAGAGCGAAGATGTTCCGGAAGCAGAAGTTGCCGCAACCGCCGCCGACGGGGACCGGTTTGTAACTCTGATCCACGACTTGGTCGCCAAGGCCGATATGGATGTCCAGGCCAAGGTAACGCAAGTTAGCGGTCGCTATGTGAACATCGAGCTCGACGGCAAAGATGTCGCCTACCTGGTTGGCAAGCACGGCGAAGTTCTCAACGCGCTTCAATATTTGGTCAATATCATCGCTGGTCGAAGCTTTGGCAATGGCGTCCGCGCGACGATCGATGGCAACCACTATCGAAATCGCCGCGAGCAACAGCTCACCGCCCATGCCCAGCGTGTGGCCGATGAGGTCAAGAAGCGAGGCGAAGAGGCCGTCCTAGACGCCCTTCCGGCATTCGAGCGAAGGATCGTCCACAAGGCTCTCAGCGAGTACGCCGGAGTTGCGACCTACAGCGAAGGCGAAGAGCCCAACCGTAGAGTCGTCATCGCGCCATCAGAGTGAGCGAGAATAAGCGCACAAACTTCTGCTTTCGGTCCTGATAAACCTCTTATGTGTCGGTACGGGCGCCATAGTGGCAGTCGCCAATTCCAGCAAGAATTCCCGGTGCGTGCAGTGCGCGAACGGCTTAGGAACTGGTATTTGCGCCCTTCCCGGGCTGGGATGTTCGGTTTGGAACGGCACAGGGTACGACCTGGGAGTTTGCTCAAATGAGGAATCTGTTACGTGCCGCTGCAAGACTGACTAAGCTATGAATGCGGTTCAGTCGAAGAATCTAACTTTTGTCTGGGCGGTGGTCGCCGTTGCGGGCACGGCTTTCGGTTGCGTCATTTCGTGTTCCTCAAGCTCTGTCCAAACTGGGCTACTTCAAGCATCTTTGCGAAAG
>JACMJO010000323.1 GCA_014380605.1 Fimbriimonadaceae bacterium
CCCGTTGCTGTCCCACTCCCGAACCGCGCTGGCGTTGGCAACAATCGCCTTCTCCGGTTTCACCCGCTGGCTGGAACCGAATACCGTGGCCCCGTCGGAATCGGCATACTCCAAGGCTTCGCGTCGCAGAATCGTCGGCGCATTGGTTCCCAGGGCGAGCGCAGAGAGTCCGCAAAGCACCGCATCGGTGTGGAACAGCCGAACCCTCTCCAGAACCTTCTCCGAAGGAGCACCCTTGGCAAGAAAATCGATGGCATACTGCCCAATTCCGAGGGCCTGGTTTGAGGCGCGAGATAGAGTTATGGAGTTGGACACGGGAAGATTATGGCTTCCTTAGCTGCCGACGCCTCGAGATGTGCCCGCGTAGTATCCAGCCATGGCGACATTTGCCGCTTGCATTGCTATCGTTGCCATGCTGCCACAGGGACTCACGACCCCTCCCATTGCCACTGCATTACGAGGACCATGGGTCGGCACGTTGGAGTACCGCGACTACCAGAGCGGGGATCGGGTACGTGTGGCGACGATGCTCCGAATAACCCCGGCGTCCGATGGAAAGACCTTCGTCTTTCGATACATTTACGACGACGGCCCTTCCAAGATAATTGAATCGAAGTCGGATGTGATCATCGATGGATCGACCTATTCCGTCAAGCCTGCTGATGAGGCCGCCACGGTGTATCGACTATCTGGTTTGGAAAAAGTTAAGGCGGACGGCACCGGAACTCTGACCCTAGATGGAGACGGGACTGAGAACGGTGCAAAGGTGGTGGTTCGAGTAACTGTCCGTGTCCAACGGGATTCTTTAACGTTTCTTCGAGAATCCAAGCTTGAGGGGAAAGATTGGGCGTTCCGCAACGAGTACCGCTTCAGTCGGGTTGTGCAGCCTAAAAAGGGCAAACCTTCCTAAACCGTTCCAAAAACTCCTCCATCACCGATTGTGGGCCGATGGAGACTCGGATGTGGTCGTCGAGAGCCTTCATCGGTTTGCGTATAAACACACTCTGCTTTCGGAGGCCAAGGAGGACGTCTTCCGCGCGTTCCTTGGAGCCGATTTGGATCGTCAGGAAGTTCGTCTGGGATGGCAGGGACGGGAAACCCAAAGCGAGCATCTCCTTTGCCAACCAATCTCGTACCCGTATCGTCTCAGAAACCACCCGGGCTAAGTGATCCTCGTCCCGTAATGACGCCAGCGCTCCTGCCTGGGCAACCGAACTCACGCCGAAGTGCATTCGGATCTTATTCAATGCGGACACATGCTCGGCATGGCAAAGCGCGAAGCCGATCCGAATTCCTGCCATCCCATGCCCTTTAGAGAACGTCCGCAGACGGACCAGGCCAGTATCGCTGGGATCAAACGGCGCAACTTCGGGCGCGAAATCGGAATAGGCTTCGTCCAGCAGGAAGAGGATGTCGCGATGGAGTTGGGATCGGAACTCCGCGATTGCATCTGGCCCATGCCAAGTTCCCGATGGGTTGTCGGGATTGGCCAGATACAAAACTTGGGGCGCATCGACCAACGCGAAGTGGGCCATGCTCTCCAGATCGATCGTCCCCGCATCCGAATAGATGTCGTACAGCAACTTGCCGCCGACGCTTTGGACTGCGTACTCGAAAGTCGGATAGGAGCCGAAGGTGGTTAGCGCGGAGTCCCCTACCGGCAGATAGGCTCGGCAAAAGAGCATGAGAAGCTCGTCGATTCCACTGCCAAGAACCACATTTTGAATGGCACAGTCATGCCGCGCTGCAATCTCCGAACGAAGCTCGAACCCCTCTGGGTCCCCATAGAAGTGTCCGATGGCAGCTTGCCTTTGCATCGCCTCGATTGCCAGAGGAGACGCTCCAAACAAACTCTCGTTCGCTCCCAGTCGGAGCTCAAAGTGTTTCCTCATCTCCCGTTCCAAAGTCTCCGGACCGACAAACGGAGTCGTCGCTGGAATTGCGGAAACTATGGAGCTTGGCTCAGGCATGCAAAAAGAATACGGCTTTCCGGCCCCGAACATGTATCGTAAGCAGATAACCCAAAGATGAAAGCCCGCATCCTCCTCCTTTTTCCCTTCCTCCTCACCCTCGCATTAGCCCAATACCCAGGCGCCAAGCGGGTTCCTGGCGACTGGCGCTCCGGGTTCAACTCCATCAAGGAATCGGACGCCAAAGACATTCTTGGATTTCTTGCAGGGCCAGAACTCAGGGGAAGAGGATCGCTGACGCCCGACTTTTTCGCCGCCGCGGGCTATGTTGCCGGCGAGCTTCGACGTCTCGGCTTGACCCCCGCCGGGGAAAACGGCTCCTACTTCCAGCGATACGACTTGGTTCGGGCCACCACCGTCGCTGAAGGCACGGGGATCGAGAATGCGGACGGTTCCGTCAAGATCCCGTTTGGCAATGATTTCCAGGTCGGGGCGATCAGCGACATGGAACAGAAGGTGCGCTTCGCGTTCGTAAACATCCCCCCGACCGCCGACTTGAGCACGTTCAACTGGGAATCGCTGAAAGGTCGAGTAGTGATTTACACCTCCGCATCCGCGCGGAACCCGGCCTTCGCCGCCAAGCTGGCGGATGCTCGAGAGCAGCTTGGAGTGGAACAAATGATCTTAGTGGCTCAAGCGAGACTCTCGACGGCAGTTCCGGTTCGAGCCACCGGAGTGAAGGACTATCCCGATCCCCGGTCAAGCCGCCTCAACCCGCTCCGATTTTCGCAAGGAGGAATTAAGCGGATCGCTGACTCCATCGGAGTCACCAAGTTCTTTGTTGAGAACCCCACCGAGTTTTCAGTTGAACTTTCGACTGCCGAATTAACGGTCAAGGTGAAAACGAGCCCGGAAACTACGCCATTACTCAACGTTCTGGCCAAGATGGAAGGTAGCGATCCTGCCATGTCGAAAGAAACCGTGATGATCGCCTCCCACCTGGACCACCTCGGAGTTTCCAATGATGGGATCCGGTACGGTGCAGACGACAACGGCTCCGGCTGCACTGCCAACCTGATGATCGCAAAAGCCTTGCTGCTCAACCCCGTTAAGCCAAAACGGTCCGTCCTATTCGCGTTCTGGTCTGCAGAGGAGGTGGGTCTTTGGGGTTCCTATGCGTTTGTAAGCAAGCCCACGATTCCCCTAACCGGAATATCCGCCTACTTCAACTTGGACATGCTCGGCCGAAACGAGGAAACGGGAGTCGAAATCGCGGAGAACAACGTGGATGTGGTCTATCCGGGCACCGTTCTCACCAACTCTCGCGACTTCTACGATCGCCTGGTTGCGAACAACGCGTTCATCAACCTGCGATTCAAGCCCGACAAGACCGATCGAACAAACCGTACCGACACCCGCAACTTCGTCTGGAAGGGCGTGCCAACCGTGAAGGTCTTCACCGGAGAACATCCCGACTACCATCGAGCTGGCGACACCATCGACAAGATCAACTGGACCAAGCTGGTCAACATCTCGCGATGGATCTACCTGTCAGTCGCCGACTTGGCAACCCGACCCGACCGCCCAAAGTTCGAACGAAAACCGTTCGTTGCGCCTGACCACTATGTGTTTGCGGGGCGCGCCACTTTCAAGGAGAAAATACTTCTGTCGCCAAGAGCCCAGTTGGTCGTTGAGCTGATCGATCCTGAAGATAACGTGATTGCTGGCAAGGAGTATCCGCACAACCAGGGCAGAACTCCATTTGAATTGCTGGTACCCAAGGCGGCCTTAAAGGAGGGCCTCAAGTACAAACTGAGAATGTGTATTAGGGAAGGTCAGAAGATCGTCGTTCAGAACACCTCAATCGACGTTCCCGCAACCGGGTGGACTCGGGCTCAGGAGATTGTTTTGGCGATGCCCGGCTAAATTCGGGAGTGCGCGAACGAGTTCGCTCACTCCCAAATGTCTAAGCCTCCGCCAAAAACGGATAACGGTAATCGGTCGGTGGATTGAACGTCTCTTTAATCGTCCTCGCGCTCAACCACCGATACAGATTCAGGATCGATCCCGCCTTATCGTTCGTTCCACTCGCTCTCGCCCCCCCAAACGGCTGTTGCCCAACCACAGCGCCAGTGGGCTTGTCGTTGATGTAGAAGTTCCCAGCCGCGTTCCTAAGCTTGGTCGTTGCAAGTTCAACCGCCGCCCGATCTCGGGAAATGATCGCACCGGTGAGGGCATAGGGCGAAGTCTCGTCCACCAAGGTCAAAGTCTCCTCGAACTTATCAGAATCGTAAACGTACAGAGTCAGAACCGGTCCGAAAATCTCCTCGCACATGGTGGTGTACTTAGGATCGCTCGCCTCAATAATCGTTGGCTGGATGAAGAACCCTTCAGATTTGTCATAGGTCCCACCAACCAAGAAGTTCTGGCCGTCTGCCTTGGCTTGGTCGATGTATTTGACAATGCTGTCGAAGGCCTTCTCATCGATCACTGCATTTACAAAATTCGAGAAATCCTCTACCGTTCCCACTTTGAACGAATTCACCCCCTCCACCAGCTTCCGACGTACCTCGTCTGCCAAGTTTGTGGGGATGTAGGCTCGAGAAGCCGCAGAACACTTCTGGCCCTGGAACTCAAAGGCACC
>JACMJO010000324.1 GCA_014380605.1 Fimbriimonadaceae bacterium
CAGCAATTTCGACAAGCAACGGAACGTTTTCACGCTCCAATTCCAATGGGCAATCGGCGCACACCCGGCGCACAAATATTGATGAACAAATTCAAGCTTTCTTCAGTCCTCGCCTTTGGATTGGTGGCTCCGGCGGCGCTTGCGAATCTCAAGATCGTCACTACAACCGCCGATTTGGCGTCGATCGCGGCGTCGATCGGCGGCAACAAGGCAAAGGTCTCATCGCTAATAACCGGGGCACGAGACCCCCACCGCATCGAGGCCAAACCAAGCTACATGAGCCGAGTGGCAGGGGCGGACATGTTTATCGCCATCGGGCTCGAGTTGGAGATCGGGTACGAGCAGTCCATTCTCCAGGGCAGCAGCAACCGAAGGGTCGCCATCGGCGCACCCGGCCATGTCTATGCCTCCGACTTCGCCTACACGCTGGAAAAGCCAACCGGCAAAGTCACCCGAGCAATGGGCGATATTCATCCTTACGGGAATCCCCACGTTTGGCTCGACCCCTATAACGGGCGAATGATGGCGAAGGGTATCGAAAACAAAATGTCCGCCTTGGACCCCAGCAACGCCAGCTACTACCAATCCAATTTGGAGCAGTTTCTCAAGCGACTGGACTCCGCCATGTTCGGCAGTAGCGCGGTCGCCAGATATGGCGGTCAGCAACTTTGGGAGTGGTCTACTGCCGGCAACCTCCGCTCAAAGGTGTCCGCCAGCGAACTTGGCGGATGGGCGGAGCAGATGGCCCCGTTTGCAGGCAAGCCCGTGATTACCTATCACAAGTCTTGGAGCTACTTTGCCTATCGCTTTGGGCTGAAGGTGGTCGACGAGTTGGAACCCAAGCCCGGCCTTGACCCAACTCCTGGCCACTTGGCCGAGGTCGTTCGTGAGGGCACGTTGCAAGGCGTGAAGACTCTTCTTCAGGAGCCTTTCTTCTCGCGCCGCCACGCTGATTTTGTCGCACGCAGAATTGGTGCGGTTGTCGCCGTTGCTCCCCAGAGCGTCGGCCAGGATCCGGGGGCTAAGGACTACATTTCGTTGTTCGACACCATCGTTGCGAAGGTTCGCAGCACCGTGAGGTAGTCAATGGGTGATTTCTTTACCTTGATGAGTGGACCGTTGTTGGCATCCGTGGTGATGTCTCCGGTCCACTGCCTGTTTGGGCTGCATATTGTGCGTCGGGGAGTGATCTTCATCGACCTCGCCGTGGCCCAAATGGCGGCATTAGGAATGGCGATCGCCGTTGCGGGAGGGCACGACGTCTACTCCAGCCAGACTTACTGGCTGGCTTTGGCGTTCGCCCTTGGAACCGCCATTGCCATTTCCCTCACCCGGTTTAAGCTCGGCAGGGTGCCCCACGAAGCGATCATCGGAATCATTTTCGTCCTCGCATCCGCGTTGGGGATCGTGGTTCTGGAGAAGTCACCCCATGGGCCCGAAGAACTGAAAGGCATGATGAGCGGAAGCATCCTGTTCGTTCAACCCGCCGACATGCAGACCACAGCGATTGCCTATGGCCTGATTCTCGTGATAGCGATTCTGGTTTGGAAACCAACCGCCGCCATTTCTTTGAATTCTCCAGAAGCGCCTACCGGCACAAAGCGGGTGTTGATCGATTTCATCTTTTATGGGTTGCTAGCGTTCGTTGTCGCTTCCTCCGTTAAGATTGCCGGCGTTTTGGTCGTGTTCACCTGGCTTGTAATGCCGCCGGTTGCGGCGTTCCTATGGGTCTCGAAAATGAAGCATGCGGTGATTGCTTCGCTGCCCATTGCGATTGTTGGCTCCGTCATCGGACTCTGGATTTCTTTCAAGTACGACTGGCCCACGGGCCCGGCGATCGTAGTCGTTCTTGGAGGAATAGTGGCGGCCCTGTACTTGGTTAAGCTGTTTGTCCCGGAGAAGGATGCGATTGATGCCGAAGCAGTTCATACGTAGCACTGCAAAATTCCAACTATCATCTATCTATGCCCGTCCTGACCGGCCTCGACGTTCTTGCCCGCAACAGCTTCCAACGCCTAAAAGGGAAGCAGATTGGACTTGTCTGCAACCAAGCGTCCATTTCGCGGGACATCGGGCATGTTTTCGATCTTTTGCTCCCCGCCCACAAAGCGGGTGAGTTTGAGATCAAGGCTGTCCTTGGACCCCAACACGGGTTGTTCGGGCATACGCAGGACAATATGATCGAATGGGAGGGAGTCCTCGATGAGCGAACCGGTTTGACCATCCATTCTCTCTACGGGCAATACCGAAACCCGCAACCCTTTATGCTGGAAGGCATCGAGGAGCTGGTGATCGACCTGCCGGATGTCGGATCACGCTACTACACCTTCGCCTGGACGATGGCTCTCTGCCTTAAAGCCTGCGAGCCACTTGGCATCCCTGTTACGATCCTGGATCGACCCAATCCTATCGGCGGCGAACAGGTAGAAGGCACGTTGCTTCGAATGGGATTCGATTCCTTTGTGGGCCAATACCCCGTGCCAACTCGACACGGGATGACGATTGGCGAAGTTGCCAGATACCTACAAGCAACTTTCTTCCCAAAGGTTGCTCTAACCGTGGTTGAGATGGAAGGGTGGGAGCGTGGCATGTATTGGGAGCACACTGGACTCCCTTGGGCGATGCCTTCCCCCAACATGCCGACCGTGGATACCGCCGTCGTCTACCCGGGAGGATGCCTGCTAGAAACCACCAATCTCAGTGAGGGCAGGGGTACTACGCGACCCTTTGAGATTTTCGGCGCTCCCTTCATGGATTCCTGGAAGCTTGCCGACGGATTGAACGCTTTGGGCTTGCCTGGCTGTGTGTTCCGGCCTCTACCGTTCGAGCCGACCTTCAACAAGCACGCCAAGGCCATTTGTGGAGGCTGTCAACTTCACGTAACTTCACGTGCCACATTTGAACCGATTCTCACCTACGTGGCGATCATGCAGGAAGCAATCCGTCAGTCAGGGTTGCACGATGCTTCGCACATAAAGAGGGATTCCCAATTTATGGCCGCTTCGGCGGAGACGACCTTGCCCGGATTTGCCTGGAAGCTGCCTCCCTACGAGTACGAGCACGACCGTCGCCCGATCGACATCTTGGCTGGAAACGACTGGCTGGAACCGGCGATATCGAACCTGACGCCCCTGAAAGAGGTTCGAGAGCAATTTGAGTCTGAATGTCGAGAGTTCGCGCCCGAGCGCTCTGCGGCTCTGATCTATTAAGGCAAAAGGAGGGGCTTTTTCAGGGTGAAATTGATTGACCCGTAAATCAATCTAGCGTAGAATCAACGTGCCGCGCGTTACGGAATATGTTATGGCGCATCGAAGAACAACCTTCGCCCTCCTGTTTCTATGCCTTTCCGTCCTGTCCTGGGCAGAGGACGTCACTCTACGCTTCACAGTCTGGGATGGAGACGAGTCTCTAAAGATCCTGCGGGCCCTGTGCCGAGACTTTGAGAAAGAGAACCCAGGCATCAAGGTAAAGCTGGAGAACTTCAGCGACTACAACCTGTACCACCAGAAGATGCTCGTGCAATATGCGGGCAATACGGCCCCCGATGTGGCGATGATGGACATGGGCCATTTCCAGGCCCTGGCGAACCGTAAAGCCATTTTGCCGCTCAATGACTTCTTTGCCAAGACTCCTGGATTCGATATTAAGGAGTTCTACAAGCCGATCGTAGATGCCCACTCGCTGAACGGCGTTTGCTACGTTCTCCCGCGAGACATCGCGCCGCAAGGTCTCATCTACTACAACAAGAAGATTTTCATGGAGAAGGGTATTCCTTTTCCCGATGGTTCCTGGACCTGGGATTTTCAAGTGCGCCCCGAGCTCAAAGAGAAAGACTTCCTGTGGGTGATGCAGCAGCTCACTGAGAAGGGAGCGGATGGCAAGGTGAAGCGATACGGATTCGTCGCTGGCTGGCCGGGCCAGATGGTGGATACGCTCATGTGGAGCTATGGGCTGGACCCAGTGGACGATTATGCCCACCCCACGAAACTCTTTTACAATCTGCCCGACATGATCAAGGTCTACGAGTTCTACATGGACCTCGCCTTGAAAAAGAAGTGGATTCCAAGTAACCAAGAAGTCAGCAGCGTTCTTCAATCCACTACCCAGCAACTGTTCGTTCAAGAGAAAGTCGCCATGTTTCAGAACGGGATATGGGAAGTCCCGAACATGCGCAAGATGCTTAAGCCGGGTTCAAAGGGCTTTTTTGAGTGGGACATCGCGCTTTATCCTGCCTGTGCCCGGGACGTCACCGGAAAGCCGCGACGTGCGTTCCCCACCGGAGGGTCCGGCTACTCGATTTTCTCCACCACTCCCCATCCCGAAGAAGCGTGGAAACTGGTCAAGTTCATGTCCGGTCCTGCAGGGATGACGGCGATGGCAAAAGCCGGAATCGCACAGCCGGCTATCCGCAAACTTGCTCTAACGCCGGATGTATGGCTGCCGGGGCCGAACACCCCGCTCGAGCAGATGTATCCCGCGAACCGCAAAGCCACCGACGAAGCGGTTCCATTCGTGAAGTTCGACGTCACGGCCGAGTATTGGCCCGAAGTTACAAGCCTCATCAACGGGCGGCGGGACAGCGTCTACAACGGGCTGATGACTCCAAAAGAGGCGCTGACGAAAGCTACTAACGAAGGTCAGCTTCGTATGGACCAACTCCTGCGCGAGGAAAACCTCCCACCTTTCCCATGGCCCTTAGGGATTGCTGGGGCCGTCATCATTATCGGCCTGGCCCTTGCCGCAATCTATTGGCCGGAAAGGAAGGTGAAATACACTTCTCGGCAGAAAAAGGAAAGTCGTGCGGCCTATAAATTCCTTTCTCCGTGGCTGATCGGATTTACCGTCTTCGTCCTCGGGCCGATGGTTCTTTCCCTTCTCATGTCAACCATGAACTGGGACATGATTCGCGAGGCCCAGTGGCGTGGCGGCGGCAATTTTAGAGAGGCCTTCACCGAGGATCCCAGGTTTTGGACCTCACTTCGAGTGACGACCACCTTTGCATTGGTGGGTACCCCCATAGGAATCCTTTTCGCGCTGTTGCTGGCCTTGCTTCTGAACCAGAAGGTTCGTGG
>JACMJO010000325.1 GCA_014380605.1 Fimbriimonadaceae bacterium
AACCTCCTGGAGAATGCGGCCAAGTACGGGCGGGAGGGCGGCCTTCTCTCGATAACCTTGGAGCAAGTCGACGGGCATCCACGTTTACATATTGAGAATACGGTTGTGGAAGGACCTGATATTCCGGTGGACCGACTGTTCGAGCCGTTCTATCGGCAAGACGCCTCCCGCTCCGCCAAGTTGGGCGGTAACGGGTTGGGTCTTGCTATCTGTCGCGCCGTTGCCAAGGCCAACGGATGGGAGATCGCCCTTCGGGCGGAGGGCTCGCGCATTCTGGCTCAGGTCGAGTTTTTATCCTAGCTGACCGTGATGAGAGCTCTGCTTCACCTTCACGGGTATCCCTCCGCGATCTTTTTCAACTCCAAATTCCTCTTCTCTAAAAACCGCCGCATGTAGCCTCTCAGCAGCAATCGCTCGGCAATCCACCCAAGAGGGCCAAGCGGCGCCTGGAGCGTCAAGCGATCCGTCATGCGAGTCCCCTCCGGAGCCTCTTCGAACAAGTGTTCGTGGACCAAGCTCTTGAAAGCCCCTTTCTGAGCCTGATCGATCAGGACAGTAGGGCGGTCGCATCGAATCACCTTCGACGTCAGACGTTGCTTGACTCCAAAGTGTCGAGCCTCGAAAGTCACGACATCTCCTTCATCAAGTAATCCGTCCGAGGTGCACTCCACGACTCGCTCTTTTGTCCAAGCCGTCGTTTTTTCGTGAGCCCTTATGTCGCGGGCAAGATCGAACACGGTTTCGATTGGGGCTTTGATCACAACGACGGTAACGATCTCGATCACGGGTACAACGTTACCGCCATGCCCTTGCCCGTTGGTTCGAAAGCGCCCGACTTCACCCTGAAGAGCAAGACCGCCGAAGGCCTTGTCGACGTCCAGCTCGGTTCGAATTTCGGAGTGCGCAACACCGTCCCTCTGTTCTATCCCGGAGCCTTCACCCGCATCTGCACCAAAGAGATGTGCGACGTGAGCCAAGGCTTGAGCACCTACGATGCCGCCAACGCGCGGGTATACGGAATCAGCAACGACACGCCCCACGTCTTAGCAGAGTGGGCGAAGCAACTCAAAATCGGCTTCCCACTCCTGTCAGATTTACAACACGAGGTAGCCAAAGCCTACGATGTGGTCTGGCCAAACTTTGATGGCTTGGGCCCAGGGACCGCCAGGGCCGTCTTCGTCATCGACAAAGAAGGTGTGATTCGGTATGCGGAGCAGACGCCTACTTTGCTAGACTTTCCTAAGTACGAGGAAATCGAGAAGGCTCTGGCGAGCTTACAGGAGAGGGAAGTATGAGGATAGGAATTTTTACCGCGTTGTTCGGCGACAAAACCCGAGCCGAGACGCTGGATATCGTGAAGGCTGAGGGAATTCAGGCGGTCGAGTTTGGCGGGGGAGCATATCCAGGCTCCTCCCACCTTGAAATGGAAAAACTTCTGGAAAGCAAGGAGGCTCGGGATTCGTTGCTCAAGGAAGTCGCGGATCGAGGACTCATCATCTCCGCGATCTCTTGCCACGGCAATCCGCTCAGTCCAAACAAGGCGATGGCCGCTGAGCATCACCAAGCGTTCGTGAACTCGGTCAAGCTGGCCTCGCTATTGGGAATCGATTGCGTGAACGGCTTCAGTGGTTGCCCGGGCGATAGCCCGACCGCAACCCAGCCCAACTGGGTGACCTGCGCTTGGCCCGACGAGTTCCGCGACATCTTGGAGTGGCAGTGGAAGGAGAAAGTTATCCCGTACTGGAAGGAGCAAAACTCCTTCTTGAAGCAGCACAACGTGAAATTTGCCATCGAGATGCACCCCGGGTTTGTGTGCTACTCCAATGACACCCTCCTCAAACTAAGGAAAGCCGCCGGTGATCAGATCGGCGCTAACTTCGACCCCTCACACCTCTGGTGGCAAGGCATCGACCCCATCGCCGCCGTGCGAGAGCTAGGCAGGGAAGGGGCCCTATTCCACGTCCATGCCAAAGATACGAAGATCGATCCCTACAACTCCGGACGTAACGGCAACCTGGACACAAAGAGCTACGGCAAGATCGCTGAGCGATCTTGGGTGTTCCGAAGCGTCGGCTATGGCCATGGATTGGACTGGTGGAAGGATTTCTGCTCCGAACTGCGGTCCGGCGGTTACGACAACGTCCTCAGCATCGAGCACGAAGACGGCTTGATGTCGCCCATGGAAGGTCTGCGCAAGGCGTTGAGCGTGCTCAAGGAAGCGGTCATCTTTGAGGATGCTGGCGAGATGTTCTGGGCGAGAGACTAATGTGATCTGTGGGATGTGGTTTGTGATCTGGCACAAGGTGGCTACAGGCCACATCCCACAAACCACAGTCCACACCGCCGGGCGGTATAATCCTAGGTTCAGTAACGCCACAGGAGGCGTCCCACCGTTTTGCAATCTCGAAGTTATTTATTCCTCCTCATTGTCTTAGGCTTGGGTGTGTTGTCCGGGCTCGGCTACTACTACAAGGCCCCGAACCTCGGTCTGGACATCAAGGGCGGCGTCCGTTTGACCTACAAGATGGACTTGTCCAAGCTGAAGGCCGAAGAAAGGCAAAGCCTTGGGGTCATCCAGTCCAACGTCATCAAGACGATCACCAACCGGGCAACCGGTTTGATAGGTGTGGTCGAACCTTTGGTACAAGCAAAAGGAACCGACGAGGTTATCGTTGAACTTCCGGGCTATACCGACGAAAAGACGGCCAAACAGGTTCTGAAGACCACCGCCAGCATTGAGTTGTACTGGGCTAAGACGGTCAACACAGGAGCCGGCGTCTCGCGAATCTACGAAGACATAGAGCAGAGAGACTTCAAGGGAACGCCCGGATATGTCTTCCGACGGAATAACAGTTCGACCGACATTGTCCCAGGAACCCCCGAGTACAAGACGATGATTCGGAGTTGGGGAGATCCGATCCTAAAGGGCGATGATCTCGACAGCGCGGGAATGCAGCCGAAATCTGAAGGCTACATCCCAACCATGAAGTTTTCTAAGTCCGGCGCTTCGAAGATGGAGACCTGGACGAGGGCCAATCAGCGAACCCAGCCCCAATTGGCTTCGGTGTTGGATGACGTCGTCATCAGCATCGCTCCGTTAAAGCAAAACACGGTTATTCGAGACGAGGCGGTCATCGATGGAGTCTTTGAGACGGCATATGTCAGAACGCTCATCGAGCTTCTGAACTCCGGTTCGCTTCCTGTGAGCCTTGAACTGACGAGCTCTCAGAAAGTTGATCCAACAATTGGAGCCCAAGCCCTCGACAAGATCGTGATTGCCGGCATAGCGTCGTTCGCTTTTATCGCCATCTTCCTCATCGTCTACTACGCCTTTCCGGGCTTCGTAGCCCTGATCGCCCTTGGCCTTTACGTCCTTTTCACCCTGACGGTGATGAAGTGGATTAACGCCACCTTCAGCTTGGCGGCGATTGCCGGCTTCATCTTGTCGGTGGGCATGGCAGTAGATGCCAATATCCTCGTCTTTGAACGCTTCAAAGAGGAGATGAAGGCCGGAAAGTCGCTACAGACTGCGCTTGAACTCGGCTTTAAGCGAGCTCTACCTGCGATTTTCGACTCGAATGCCTGTACGATATTAACCTCGATCGTTCTCGCAAACCTTGGCACCGGGCCGGTTAAAGGCTTTGCCTCGACCCTGATCATCGGCGTCGCGATCTCGCTGTTTACTGCGGTCGTCGTGACCCGATCCCTCCTGATCTTCTTGGTTGGATCGGGAATCGGCGCAAATCCCAAATTCTACGCTCTCGAGCGAAGCTGGTTCGGCGAGAAGTTTGAGACTACTGCCGATGAGAAGCCTCTCCAGATTGTCAACACCTCCAAGAAGTGGTTCGCGATATCGATTATTTCGATCTTGGTTTTCCTCCCGTTCTGGTTCATCGGTGGCCTGAGGCCAAGCGTTGAGTTCAGGGGTGGTTATGAAGTAGAGCTTCTAGCGCCAACTCAGACCGCCTCGCAGATCCAGGCCTCACTGAAGACAGCCCAAATTGACGGGGCAAATGTCAAATTCGCGGGGGAGGGCATCACCAGGGCGGCCATCATCACCGTTCCATTGGAGGTCGGCCAGTCTGATCCAAATGCAGCTGAATCCGTGGCTGCAAAGGTCGTCACAGCAACTGGTCTGTCTCGAACGGAAAAGGGCGGGACTGCATTTGTCGGTCCATCCATTCAAAAAGAAACGGTAAGGAATGCAATCCTGGGCGTGATCATCTCAGCAGTCCTGATCGTCCTTTGGCTTACCTTCAGATTTGGGGTGGCGCTTGGCAACTTTGTCATCGGTCTGCGCTTTGGCATGTCGGCGATCCTGGCACTCCTTCACGACGTCTTCGTGGTGCTTGGCTTGACTGCGGTTGTGGGTTACTTCTACGGCTGGGAAGTCAGCGCGCTGTTCTTGACCTCGATGCTCACGGTTATCGGGTTCTCGGTTCACGACACGATCGTTATCTTTGACCGAATCCGTGAGAACCTCCGCAAGCCGCATACGGGCGAGGACTTTGGCAACTTGGTGAACCGGTCGATTACGCAATCTTATGCGAGATCGCTGAATACCTCGATGACAGTCATCGTTACCCTTGTGATCCTGCTGGTCTTCGGAACCGCAACTCCTGATCTTAAGCTGTTCTGCGTGACGATGCTCGGCGGCATCATCTCAGGAACCTATTCCTCGATCTACAACGCCTCTCCAATCCTCTATCTGTGGGACAAAGCCGTCATCAGGCGGAAGGGAGAAGCCCAGTCGATTCTTGGATTGGCAAGGGCGGAGAATATGCGCGCTCGAGCCGCATCGACGTTAGTCGAGCAACCCGTTCGTTCCGAGGCAAACACCGACACGACCGGTACAACCTACGGTCAGGTCCGTCGGAGGGCCAGCGCGGTCAAAAACAGCAAGATCGAGTTGGACGACTGAGGGCATTGCGCGAGTTTTGAATGCTTGGTTGCTAGATTGAATTCAGGAATCAAGCATCCAAGCAATCCACCTCTAACTAAACAACCGCTTCGCCGCCCGAGACCCAGGTTCGATGCCTGCGCCGACCATCGTTCGCACTGCCGCCATCAGGTTGGAACTCAGCTCATTTCTGGCCGAGTGCCCTAGCATCTGATCCGCGTCCGTGAACGCTGCCGCATTGAGCTTGGCGCACAGGTGATCCGCCGTTCGATAGGCGGCATCGAGGGAATAGGTGGGATTCTGAGAAAGGGGCAGGCTGAATCCGATCAGCAATCCAGGATGGGTGACGCCTCTCTCCACCGACGACAGGGCAAAAGCATCCTGGCCGCCCGTCGGGGTTACGGTCACCAATGGATCGGTGCTTCCTTGGGCCCAGATCTCAAAGAACCCCGATGGCTTGAGGTCGTACCCGAGTTCCGCCAGCGCGATCCACACATCTCGCTCCGGGAAGTTCGCCGCCCGCGGAACCATTAGAATCTCCACGCCGATGTCCAGGCTATCTTTGAGTTCCCGAAGGATTGCGACGTACCGATTGACATCGGCGGGTGGGGGCAAGGGCATGGCTCGCCTTTGAATGTGGGTGCCAAAACTCTCCGCTACTTGAAACAGGTGGGCGGCGGCCTGGCTGGTCAGCTCGCCCTGATCGGGCGCCAAGTCCCAGGCCAACGCGATCGAATCATAGGAGCCGTCAGTTCGTGGTGTCAGCTCCTGCCAATCCTTGTCGGCGGGCGACATCGCAAAGACCTGTGGCTTGCCCAATGCGTCGTGCCACTGCTGGTCTAACAGAGATGCCGCGGTTACCGCCGGACAGGATCGCGGTCCCACCAATTCAATGACGAACTGGACCCTATGCTCAGGTCCCGGTCGCTCT
>JACMJO010000024.1 GCA_014380605.1 Fimbriimonadaceae bacterium
AAGTCCCTTCCCTCTCCATTGAGGAGCAAAACATGACCAGGTGAAGAAAACTTTGCCGGATGAACCGCTGGGCAAAACAGGCCTCGGCGAGTTCAACCGGCGATCACGGCAGATGTCGTGCAACAGAAACAAATACAACAAATCGTTATGAATAGATCGAAAACCACCGCGCAATCGAGCGCCAGCGGCAACGCCGCCCCGTCCGATCCGCCTACCTATCGGCAGAATCCCGAGGTCGATGCAAAAATCGACGCCTACGTAAAAGAGAATCCCAAATATTGGACATACATTCAGGGGATGCCCCGTGAACGTCTTGAACGAACCCTTGTCTTAAATGAAGTGCGCGAACTCGACCGGCAACAGCGGATGAAGGAAGGCATTTTGAAGCAGATCAACAAGAATCCCGGTCTGAAACAGGCGTACGAAACACTCGTAAAAGACCTTCCGGAGGAACAACGCGAGACGATGATCGCCCAGCTCGCCCGCCAGGCGAAACGAGCTCTCGCTCGCTCCCAAGTGCAACAGCACACCGCAAAAGAAACGGTCGGCGTCTAATGCGACTTCCATTGTCAGATATTGTTCCGTCGATGATGCCATCTTTCGGGTCATTTAACCGTTGGCGGGCTCCGGGAATCGCACGAGGCGCCCGGGGCCTGCGAACATTGGGCGAGAAGCGTTCTCAAATGTGCGTTTCGAATAACCAGCACGGGATATGCTTCTAATGTTGTGCTTACGGACGGCAAGATTTTTGGATTACTTTGGGAACGGGTATGGAACACCCAGCTGAATATTTGGAGCCTGTGACTCAGTATCTGGATCGGATGATTCAGGATCACGGCGATTCACTCTTTGTGATGTTCACCTTTCTCTGCCTGGCAATCATCGCCTGGATTTTCGTTCGTCCGCGAAAGCACCCGGTTCACGACATCTCGGTTACAATCCTGCCGTTAGGGCAAGCTCCGAGACGTGAACCAGAACAAGACCTGCCGCCGTCTGAGGAACACTCCGGCCTTTAGCGACGCCACCATAGGAGTTCAAGCCGTCGATGTATCCACCGCCAGTAAAGAGTGCGAGCTGAAAACATGATGACGACACAAGGTGCCGATGCACCGCAACTCAAACGTAATTGGACCCGAAGTCGTCCGACACCGTTACCTTCACGGTTGGACGCAGGACGATCTGGTCGCGAAGTTGCAGATTCTGGGATGCAACATGACACGGGATATCCTCGCGAACATCGAAACCCGTCGTTCGATCGCAACTGATACTCAGACTGAATTCTTCGCCGAAGTATTCAACATTGAGGTACAGGAACTGTTCCCTGCACGAGGACCGCGCACTCATGGGCGCGTTGTAGGGATCACAACGGAATTGGCAAGCCGCCGCCGCTCCGACCGAAGCAAAGAAGGCGATGTGCTTTCCGACGCACACTCCTGACGATTTCCAAAGCCCAAGAGCATTGTATGGCCATCCGTCGAAAAAGTTTGGACTCGGACCAGCAGCTCGACTTGTTTTCAATTGCGAAACCGACCTATGACACCGCTGACTCAATACGGCAAAATGGCCGAGAACCACTGGCGCGAGTTCCTTCCAAAGATGGTTCGCGAATTGGAAGCGACGAGTCGGCTCCACGAGATGCTCCTGGAAGCCGAGGAAAAGACGAAAGACGAAATGGCGAGCTTGCGGATCCAACTAACGAAGCAGGGTCTGACCGCGGATCAAGCGCACCGCCAAGCCTGGGAAATGGTGCGGGAGAAATATATCCTGCTCCCGCCCGAAGAGTAGTTCCGCGCCGCGAGGAGCCACCCAAGAATCTCAACAACTATAGAATCACGGAGGCAGACCGGCTCGGTGAAGGCGGCCCAAAGCAGAAGTTTCAACAGAATCTCGCCGCAATCCGCACGTTGCGGAAGTTGGAAGCCGAATCCAGGCCCGCAACGAACGATGAGAAGGCTGCTATCGTACGGTACGTGGGTTG
>JACMJO010000326.1 GCA_014380605.1 Fimbriimonadaceae bacterium
GAAATCGGCGATCTGGTGCGCATCGCGCGCCGCCCGAAAGAGTTCGTTCTTGTCTTCACGTAAGGCGCTCAGCCAGGAATCCAAATACGAGGCATGCCGCGGTATCGTGAGGAACACCGACCTCGGCTGACACGAAGACGCTCGCCAGCTCCGCCCGCAGCTCCTCACGCGCATACTCCCGGCTGCTGTCGGTTTCACCTTAAATCTGTCACTTTTGAACCTTAATTTGCCACTGATGACACCTTAAATTCAGGGCTCCTGACATGGGCGCAAAAATCTATGCAGCGTCGGGTGCCTGGTAGACGAGGGACCTGGATAACGAACCTCGAGCGCGTTAAGCGTCTCGCAGAGTTTCACCAGAGCTGCGTTGCTGCGTGGATTGGCGAGCGAATGCAACCGGACCAGCAGCCGGTGATCTTGAGGTTGAGGGACGATATCAGCGCTGGTTAGCAGCATCTCGCGGATGAGGGCGCGCCCGTCATCCTCAGTGCGCGCATAGTACGATCCCCAAGGGAGAGCCTCCAAGTCGACCAAGACGAAGGAGGCTCGCTCAGTGTGCCACACTCTTTTGCAGGATCCCAAGCTCTATGCTTTGCTGTTGCTCATCGATGGAGTTCCTCGAAAAGGGCCTTCTTGTAAACAGGTGCGTCGGGCGGGTCATGACGCGCCTCGACGGCAGCAGGAGGAGTTTCGGCACCGGGTTCATGATCTCGCCCCGCCTTCTGCTGACCAACTGGCACGTCCTGAAGACGAAGGAGGTCGCCGCAAACAGCACGGTGGAGTTCCAACATGCGCCCAACATGGACGTGCGGCAACCAACTCGCCGCGGTTATGCGGCGTTTGAGGCCCAAATGAAGTCCTAAAGGCGCCGCCAGAACGATCCGAACAACTACTACGACTACGCCGTGGAGTCGAAGGACCCATTCAAGGCGAGCTACAACCGCATGGTGGGCGGTAGCACGTGGTCCTGGCGGGAGAACACCCGAAGGGGCCAAAACACCGTGAAGACTGTCAGCCATTGGAGGGCGAAAGATGAAACGTATTCTTGTTAGCGGTGCCGGCGGCTTCATTGGCGGCCACCTTGTCAAACGGCTCAAAAGGGAAGGCTTATGGGTGCGTGCAGTAGACCTGAAACATCACGAGTACACTCGCCTGCCCGTTGACGAGTTCGTTCTCGGCGACCTCCGGGATCCAAGCGTTGTGAGCTACGTTGTTGCCGGCATAGACGAGATTTATCAACTGGCCGCAGACATGGGCGGCGCCGGCTACCTGTTCACGGGCGACAACGACGCCGACGTGATGCACAACTCCGCTTTGGTTAACCTCAATATCCTGGAATGCGGCCGCTTGGCCGGTGTTAAGAAGTTCTTTTATTCCTCATCGGCCTGCGTATATCCAGAGTCCAATCAGATGGATTCCGACAATCCCAATTGTGCCGAGGATTCCGTCTACCCCGCCCAACCCGACAGCGAATACGGATGGGAGAAACTCTTCAGCGAACGTATCTATCTAGCGTACATGCGCAACTATGGGGTACAAGTCCGTCTTGCCCGCTTCCATAACATTTTCGGGCCGCAAGGGACTTGGATGGGCGGACGGGAGAAAGTCCCAGCCGCCATTTGCCGAAAGGTAGCCGAGGCGGCTGACGGCGGCAACATCGAGGTTTGGGGGGACGGCAAACAAAGTCGCTCGTTCCTCTATATCGACGAATGCATCGAGGGGATTCGCCGTCTCATGGAGTCCAACTTCATAGGCCCCGTCAACATCGGCTCCGAAGAAATGATCACCATCAACGAATTGGCTCGAAGGGTCAGCGCTATTGCGCGTAAGAAGCTTGGGATTCGCCACGTCCCTGGCCCACAGGGCGTACGGGGACGTAATTCGGATAATCGCCTTTTGGCGAAGAAACTCGGCTGGGCTCCCTCGTGCCCGCTCTGTGAAGGATTGGAAGAAACTTATAGATGGGTGGAAACCCAAGTGCGCGAGCACACGGCCGTGGCTGCTCTCCAAACGGAATAGAATGGTGAACCTGCACGTTATTTGCGAAAGAGACGCGGGACTTTTCTCTCTCATTCAGCAAGTGATCGCGAATATTCCTTGGGCGGTCAGGGAAGGCAGAATCCCAGTGGTCTTTTTTCGGGAAAAAACCTGCTACTGGACACCCAACCAATATCGCGATAGGGATACTGTCTGGGAATATTACTTCGAGCCCCTTGTCACCGGCTACCCGGATTCTAGCATCCCAGAGCGTATCCGGAAGACCATATCTCAAAACCATCCTTCCCCTTTTGAGGTGGGTTACTTTGCCGACAAACACACCTTCGTATCGAGCCACTTCGGTGATCATCCCGATCTTCAAGGAAAAACGTTGTTTATTCCCTACTTTCGGGATGACCCGGACGCTTCAGTGAGACAGAAGGCAAAGGCGATTATCGAAAGCTTCATTCAACCACGGGACTACATACTCCAGAAAACGAACAATTTCTTCAACAGTCAGATGGCTGGGCGGCACGTTATCGGTGTCCACGTGCGCGGAACGGATGCGATTTCCAAGCAAGAAATTCGGACGCATCGCCAGGGATCATTGGTGCTTTCGAAGTATGTTGCGGAGATTCAGAGGCTTTTAGATGTGCGGCCGGGAGCGAAGGTGTTTGTGGCAACCGACGATCAATCCTCATTGGCGTATCTAGAGCAAGCGTTCGGCAGCAACGTGATCGCCTACGATAGCATTCGGCATCACGGCGGTGGGGAGACGGCTGGACAAGGTCCGACGGGATGGATCATGCCAGCCTATATCGCTGGCGATCGCGATCTCGCGGCAAGGAATGGGGAGGAAGTCGTGATCGAGTATCTATTACTAAGCCGATGCGCCCACCTTGTTCACAACGGGTCGAGCATAGCGCGGACGGTCTTGCTGAACGCTCCTCAATTGCCCCATACGAATACGCATTGTAGGGAATAGACCTCTCGTCTCAACGCCCCCCATCCACCAATTGTTGCAAATCAATGAGGCGGTACCACTTAGGATTCGGTTCTTCATCAAGTTTCTAGGTTCAGGGAAGCGAAATCTATGACTGTCATCGATCCCAAACTTATCGAACGCGTTAAGTCGAACAAGGCCCAGCGGCAGTCCTCCTCACTTCAATACCGCGACCAATCTCAGCTTGCATTCATCGTGCATTCGTTCAATCGTGTATCGAACATTGAGCAGCTCGTTGTGGGACTTAGGCGTATGGGCGATCACGAACTGATCGTTTGTGAGGACGGATCACTGGATGGCTCCCGTGAAAAGTGGATGTTCCATTTGGCTCGGCCCAATGATTTTCTGATTCACTCGAATGACCTTCATGAGATTAGAATTCTTGATCGGGCGATCCGGTTCGCCCGTGCGAAAATCATCTGCTTAGTCCAGGACGATGACCTCATCCCTCAAGAGACTGGTTGGCTTGAGACTGCACTCGCACAGTTCAACACGTATCCAAATCTGGCAATTATCGGGGGCTTTATGGGATTTCGTAGCTTCCATCCAGATCCGAAGAAGGCAAAGCCCATCTGGGGACCAGCGTCGTTTCAGTTCGTACATCACGTAAACATTGGGCCGTACTTCATCCGTAAACAACACTATCAGGCGCTGGGAGGCTGGGATCACTCGTTTTCAGGAGTTGGTGAACCAGGAATCTGCTTTGACAATGAATTGTGCCTTCGGGCCTGGATCAACGGCTATCAAGTAGGCTATAGCTTTGTCCCATTTAAGGGACCACCTGGACACTACTCGCTTGACGGAGGAACGATGCTCTTTTCAGGTACGGTCAGGCAAAGGAATCAATTACTGAACCGAAAGAAAATATTTGAGATGTACGTAAAGGACACCCGACGAATTGACCAGCTAGTTGAGGAAGCTAACCGCCACACGGAGTTCCGCTCGGTGAGTCCTTAAAGGCGCGATTCAGGGCGGGCATGCAAAGGAGGTCGCACGTATGCAAATCACGTTGGATTATGAGTTCCAACCATCGCCACGATACGGGCATGGGAGAAGCGCGCATGGTGCCCTCTATCAGATAGTAGAAAACAAGAGAGCCGGCTTTGAGGGGCGTCCGCGAGCGCCCCGTGGAGGCTCGTACCGGTGAGCACCGAGACCAACGGCCCCTCCGGCGATCTTCAAGTCCTCGATAAAGTCGAAGCTGTCGAGTTCGGCTTGCCCAAGGGCAAGCTCAGGCTGTCGGTTCACCTTAAATCTGTCACTTTTGAACCTTAATTTGGCACTGGTGATACCTTAAATTGTCATTGACTCGCACGATAGCGACCAGCCGGCCCATCACCACGGCGACTGCCGCTGGGGCAAACCGATATGTCTCATGGGCGCTTCGCCTAAATATGGCCCACAATCGTAGTAC
>JACMJO010000327.1 GCA_014380605.1 Fimbriimonadaceae bacterium
CGGCGACGTGCGGCCGCGGCTGTCCGAGCGATTGGCGGACTCGTTCGTTCACGCCAGCCCCGCCGCCAAGCTCCAAGCCGACAAAGACAAGCGCATGGCCTGGTTCCGGGAAGCCAAGTTCGGGATGTTCATCCACTGGGGCCTCTATGCCGTGCCCGCCGGCGTTTGGAACGGGAAGAACATCAACGGTGCAGGCGAGTGGATTCTTAACACCGCTCAAATCAAAGTCGCCGACTACGAGCCCTTGATCAAGCAGTTCAACCCGGTCAAGTACGACGCCAAGGAGTGGGTGCGGATCGCCAAAGACGCGGGGATGAAGTACATCGTTATCACCAGCAAGCACCATGAGGGCTTTGGGCTTTGGGACTCCAAACTGACCGATTGGGATATCGCCAGCACTCCTTACAAGAAGGATTTGCTGAAGCAACTCGCCCAAGCCTGCAAAGAGGCGGGAATCAAGCTCTGCTTCTACCACTCGATCATGGATTGGCACCACCCGGACTACCTTCCTCGCCGAGGCTGGGACCCGAGGCCCGATGTCAAAGCAAACTTCCCCCGATACGTCGAGTACATGAAGGGACAACTCAAGGAACTGCTTACTAACTACGGCGACATCGGCATTCTCTGGTTCGATGGCGAGTGGGAGTCCACGTGGACCCATGAGCAAGGCAAGGACCTCTACTCCTACATCCGCAAGCTCCAGCCCAACATCATCATCAACAATCGCGTTGACAAGGGTCGGTCGGGAATGGCGGGAATGACCCAGGGCGAGCAATTCAAGGGCGATTACGGGACCCCCGAGCAGGAGATTCCGGCGAACGGGTTTGGACCAGGTGTGGACTGGGAGTCGTGCATGACCATGAACGACACTTGGGGCTACTCATCACACGACCTGAACTGGAAGTCATCCGCCAAGCTTGTCCAGAACCTGATCGACTGCGTTTCCAAGGGCGGCAATTACTTGCTAAACGTGGGTCCGACGGCAGAGGGATTGATCCCAGCCGCGAGCGTTCAAAGGTTGGCGGAAGTCGGGCGGTGGATGAAGGCAAACGGCGAGTCGATCTACGGAGCTCAGGCAAGTCCATTCCCTAGACAGCTCCCCTGGGGTCGGGTCACTCGAAAGGGCAACACCCTCTACCTGCACGTGTTCGATCCCAAGCCCGGGCAAACGCTTGATCAGCCGGGCCTCCAAACCAAGATAATCGGGATCATCCGACAACCCGGAACCTTCTTGACAGCTAAGCTGCCTAGTCCAGCCGCAGTCGTCGTTCCCGATTGGAAACCCATAGTTCCTGGCATGCCTCTGGTGCTTGCCATCACTCTTGACGGTGAGCCCAAGATTGTGAAAGTTCTGCCCAAACAGAACCCAGACCGCTCGATCGACCTCAAGGCAATCGACGCCGCCGTCACGGGCCATGCCGGATACGAAGCCGACAAGGACTGCATCGGCTTCTGGACCAACCAGGCGGACACAGTCGAGTGGGAGTTTGAAGCCGTCCGAGGCGAAGTGAACGTGGAGATCGAACTGGCCGCCGCAGACGATTCCGCAGGCGCTCAGTTTGAAATTCTAATCTCTGGCCAAACCCTGAAAGGCACCGTTCCCAATACCGGCAGCTGGTCCACTTTCAAGAAGATAGATCTGGGCAAAGTCTCAATCGTGGCTCCTGGAAAGACCAAGCTGGTTGTGAAACCTTTGAGCAAACCAGGCTTAGGAGTCATGAATCTGAGGGCGATCAGACTGAGAGGTTAACTGCCACACTAGGTTCCTCAGATACAAATCCCAGGTTCCTGGGAACCTGGGATTTACCTATCTCAGACTCTAACTGGAATTCCCAGACTCCTGCCCACTGCTTCAGCAACCTGGCCAAGCTCTGGCATCAACTTCTCGTAAGCTTTGATATCGATGCTCTGGACGCCATCCTTGATCGCCTTGTCCGGATTCGGGTGAACCTCTACCAGCAGGCCATCCGCTCCGCAGGCGATCGCGGCTTTGCTCATCGGAGGCACAAGTTCCCTTCGCCCGGTTCCCTGAGAAGGATCGACGATCACGGGAAGGTGGGTCAACGACGCTAAGGCTGGTACCGAGGAGAGGTCCAAGGTATTGCGGGTGTGGGTCTCAAATGTGCGGATGCCCCGCTCGCAGAGAATGATGCGCTCGTTCCCCGCGCTTGCGATGTACTCCGCCGCCAGAAGCCACTCTTCCAACCTCGCGGTCATGCCGCGCTTCAGCAGAACTGGCTTCTTGGACAACCCAACCTCCCTCAGCAGATCGTAGTTCTGAGCGTTGCGGGTACCCACCTGAAGGATGTCCGCATACTCGCAGACCTCCTCTACTTTCCGAACGTGCATCACCTCGGTGATCACCTTCAAATTGAACCTTCGTCCAGCTTCCTTCAGCAGTTCAAGGCCAGGCAAGCCCATTCCCTGGAAGCTGTAAGGAGAGGTTGAGGGCTTGTAGGCACCGCCTCGAAGGACCTTCGCACCACCCCGGGCAACCGCCTCTGCCGTCGTCATCAGCTGAGCCTCGGACTCTACGGTACAGGGCCCGGCCATCATTACGACCTCGTCGCCGCCGATCTTGACTCCATCGACATCGACGACCGTCTTTCCGCGCAACTCCTTCGCCACAAACTTGTAGGGCTTGGAGATGAAAACGACATCATCGACTCCATCCAGGCTCCGAAGCTGGTCGGCGGCCTCCATCTTGTCGTACTCGGGCACGCCGATGGCGCAGACGATGGACTTCTCGACCCCAAAAATCGGGTTGGTTTTATAGCCTAGTTCGATCAATCGGTTCGATACCGCATCCACCTGATCCCGATTCGATCCGGTGCGCATGACGATGATCATGCGGACACCGGTTCCTTCATTACTTCTTCAATCGCTTCAACGAACAATGAAATCTCCTCTTCGGTCCCCACGCTGACTCGCAGGCAGGTGGGCGCACCGAGAACGTCGCCAGGCCGGACGATAATGCCTCGCTCCAGCAAAGCCTGGAAGACTGGGCGGGCGGGTCTGCCGAGGTCGGCGAAGACGAAGTTCGCAAAGCTCGGGCAGGGCTTGGCGCCAAGTTTTTCAAAGACGCCGGCGAGGGCTTCAAGGCCTCGCCGGTTGTTCTCCACCGTCCGTCTTACGTGCTCATCGTCTTCGAGAGCGGCGACCCCGGCGACTTGGGCCAGGGAGTTCACGTTGAAAGGCTCGCGGGCCCGATTGATCGCATCAGCGATCGCGGGGGGCGCGAATCCGTAGCCGAGTCGGATACCCGCAAGGCCATAGGTTTTAGAAAGCGTTCGGAGGCCGACTACGTTGCAGCCCGAATTAATGTAGTCGACGGAGTTTGGATAGTCGGGCTGGTCGGCGGCGAATTCAAAGTAGGCCTCGTCTAGAACGACCGTTACACCCTCCGGGAGATTCTCCAGGAGGCTATCAACCTCCGATTTGGTGACAAGTGTGCCAGTTGGATTGTTCGGATTGGCGATAAACAGGAGCCGGGTAGAGGGTGTAACGGCCGCTAACATCGCCGGCAGGTCGTGGCGATAGTCCGGGGTCAAAGGAACCTGAACAAGCCTGCTTCCCGCAAGGTGAGCGGACGCATCGTAACGAACGAAAGAGGGATGCCCGACGATGATTTCATCCTCCGGTCCCTCCAAGAAAACCAAACCAAGAAGGTGGATCAGTTCGTCGGAACCATTTCCAACCAGGACCTGATCGTATGGCACGCCGAACTTGGCGGAGGCCGCCGCTCGGAAGTCATGTGCCGCGCCATCAGGATAGATGTGCGCTTCCTCCGCCGCCTTCTTCAGGGCGGCGACTGCTTTGGGCGATGGCCCCAGCGGATTCTCGTTGCTCGCAAGCTTGATCACGCGCTCCAGCCCAAGCTCCCGCTTCACCTCGGCAATCGGCTTGCCGGGCGAGTAAGGCTCCATGCGCAGCACGTTCGGGCGAATCGGGGGAATCACACCTAGATTGTGACAGATTGTGCCTAGCTGATCCGTTGCTTGGTGACGTCCTGGCAGGTTCCCACGAGCCGGACGACCTTGCCATTTTCGAACGTCGTGCTGCCTCGAGCCTGGATGTGCTTCAGCCGATTCCCAAACACGAGCCGATAGTGAGTGTCTAGAGGCTGCCCGGTCTCGATCGTCTTCCGAATCGAATCCGTATAGCGTTCGTGATCATCAGGGTGGAGAATCTCATAGAACTCATCCGCATTCATCACGCCTTTTTCGGGCTTTCGTTCAAAGATTCGATACATGCTCTTCGACCAATGAGATCGGTCCTCGCTCAAATCCCAATAGTAGGAACCAATCCCCGCGACCTCTTCTGCCTCCTCCAGGAGCCTCTCGCTGTCTCGCAATCGTTGCTCGGTTTCCGATTGCTCGGTGATGTCTTGGACCGTGCCGATCAGGCGAACGACCTTCCCATTTTCCGAAACCGGATTCGCAACCGAGTGCACGCGGATCACCTGACCGTCGGGTCGGATGTACCGATATAGCTCATTGAAAGCCGCACCCCGATCAATGGTCTCGCGAATTGCCTGGCCAACGTGCGGAACGTCTTGAGGATGGATTCTCGTCATGAATTCATCCGAATCAAACCACCCATCCTGAGATTCGATCCCAAAAATCTCGAATAGGTTTTCTGACCACCGACCCAGATTCCGTTTGACATCGTATTCATAGGACCCGAGACGAGCGATTCTTTGAGCTTGGCTGAGGAAAGTCGTTGAGTCCAAAAGCCGGTCCCGCAGAAGTTTGGACTCATGGATATCGGTGCTTGTCCCGTACCACTGGGTGATCCTGCCGTGCTCGTTCCGAATCGAGGCCGCCCGGTTCATGTGCCACCGATACTCCCCGTCAAATCTGCGAATCCGCACCTCCAACTCGGCAGGAACGTCACCGCTTGCAAATCGCTTGAGCTCTCGTGAGACTCGACGGATATCTTCGAAGTGAATCGTCCTTTTCCAGGCTCCCTTCAGCGCCTCTTCCTGGCTAAGGCCCGTGTATTCCAGGAACCTCGCGTTGAAGTAAACCGGTTTGGCCTTGGAGTTTGAAACGAAGACCATTTGGGGCATGGCGTCGGCAAGCTGGTGCCATTGTTTTTCGCTCGCGCGCAATGCGTTTTCGACCGATTTTCGGCGAAGCATTTCTTGGAGGAGAGCGTCTTTCTCTGTTTCAACGGTCTTCAGGGCCGCCGCGGTGTTCTTATCGCTGATAGTGGCGATGATCTCGCCCCGGGTTCCGGCCCCAACCTTCTGGCGAATCCGTTGCCAATAGGTGCGGACGGTGTCCGTGCTCAGTCCAA